>JALVEM010000048.1 GCA_027030825.1 Thiohalobacter sp. | reverse complement strand
GCGCCGCCGTCGAGCTTCCGGACGCGCCCGGACTCTCGATCGCGGGGCGCCTCGAACGCCTCTCGCTCGATGCCTGGCGCGCACTCCTCGAGCAGGGGCCGGGCCGGAAGATTTCGTTACCTCCGCTCGATCGCGTCGAACTGGCCATCGGCGAGCTGCAGCTGCTCGGGCTGCCTTGGCGCAAGGTGCGTCTGGGAGTGGTGCGGGATGCGCAGCTCTGGCGTCTGGAAGCCGTATGCGACCGGCTCGCTGGGAAGGCGATCTTCGGCGTGCCGATACGCACCACCGGGTTGCGACTGGAGCTCGATCGGCTCGATCTGCCACCGGTCGAGGACTTCGCCGGGGGGAGCGGCGGGGATGTCCGGCCGGAATCGCTCCCGCCGCTCTCGGTCCATGTCGACCGGTTCGCGCTCGACGGCGTTTCCTGGGGACGTCTGGACCTCGTCACGCGGCCGTTGCCGGGCAAGGGCCTGAAGGTGGAATCGGCCACGCTGGAGAACGACTGGCTTCATGCCGAGGCGCGCGGCAGCTGGACCCGCGAGAACGGCGAATCCTACTCCCGCTTCCTGATCCGCGTCCGCAACACGGACATGGGGCGTCTGCTCGAACGCGCCGGTTACGGGGAACAGCTCGACGGCGGACTGACCACGGCCGAACTCGATGCCAACTGGCCGGGTGCGCCCTGGGAGTTCGATCTCGCCCGGATCGAGGGCACGCTCGCCATCGGCATGCGCGAGGGCCGCCTGTTGCGTCTGCGCCCGGGGGCCGGCCGTCTGCTGGGACTGCTCAATCTGCAGGCCATTCCCCGCCGCCTCACGCTGGACTTCAGCGATCTCTTCAAGAAGGGCTTCGTGTTCGATCGGCTGGAGGGGCATTTCACCTTCGTCGGCGGTGATGCCTATACGACGGATCTGGTCATCGAGGCGCCTTCGGCCAGGATCGAGATCGCCGGACGCACAGGACTGGCGGCTCGCGACTACGACGAGGTGGTGACGGTCACGCCCCACATCCGCAGCGGGCTGCCCATCGCCGGCGCCATCGCCGGCGGGCCGGCCGTGGGCGCTGCGCTGCTGCTGGCCGACCGGCTGCTCGGCGAGAAGCTCGACCGCATGGGACAGGTCCAGTACAGGGTCACCGGTCCCTGGGAGGCGCCGAATTTCGAACGTCTCGAATCGGATGGCGAGCAGCCTTGATCGGTCCGTGGCTCATGACCGGGCGCAGTCATCGTGTTATGCTTGAGCGCATGAAGAAGCGTCTGATTCTTCTGGCGTTCCTGGGGTATTCGGCCGTGGCCGGAGCCAGCGGGTCCTGGCTCTCGCTGGAGGCCTGGGACCGGCCGCTCGACGGCGACGCCGTGACCGCCTTCGATGTGCTGCGCGCGGCGGTGGACCGGCTCGATCGTGACGAGGCGCTACGGCTCGCCATCCGCTATCCGGGAGGCGAGGCGGGTCTGTTCCGGGCGCACGGCCTGCGCCAGTGGCTCATCGCCCTGGGCATCTCCGCCGAGCGCCTGCGGCTGACGCCGGGGGCGGCTCGCGACGACCGGCTGGAACTGGTGCTGGAGGCAGCCGCACCGTGAGCATCGTGGCCGCCGTCCAGATGGCCTCGGGACCCAATCTCGATGCCAACCTGATGGAGACCGAGCGCCTGATCGCCGAAGCGGTCAAGGCCGGTGCCGAGCTCGTCTGTCTGCCGGAGAATTTCGCCTTCATGGGCAAGCAGGAGGCCGACAAGCTCGCCCTCCGCGAGTCCTTCGGCGAGGGACCCATCCAGCAGTTCCTTTCCCAGCAGGCCGGCCAGCATGGCATCTGGCTGGTCGGAGGCACGATCCCGCTGGTCGCCGAGGCCGAGGACAAGGTCCGGGCGGCCTGCCTGCTGTTCGATCCCGAAGGCGCCTGCGTGGCCCGCTACGACAAGATCCACCTGTTCGACGTGGAAATGCCCGAGGGCGGCGAGCGTTACAACGAATCGGAAACCATCGAGCCCGGGGACCGGGTGGTGGTCACAGACACCCCGTTCGGCCGCATGGGGCTGGCCGTCTGCTACGACCTCCGTTTCCCGGAGCTCTTCCGCGCCATGCTCGACGACGGCATGGAACTGTGCGTGGTCCCCTCGGCCTTCACGGCGGTGACCGGCCGGCCGCACTGGGAGACCATCGTCCGGGCCCGGGCCATCGAGAACCTGTGCCATGTCATCGCCCCCGGCCAGGGCGGCTACCATGTCAACGGCCGCGAGACCCATGGCGACAGCATGATCGTGGATCCCTGGGGCAATGTCCTCAGTCGCCGCGAGCGGGGCACGGGCGTAGTGCTCGCCGAGCTGGATCCCGAACGCACGGCCGTCACTCGTCAGCATTTTCCGAGCATTTCGCATCGCCGCATCCACTGCCGCTGAGCGTGGCCTTCATCACGAGACCTTCGCATGTCAGAGAACCCGATCGAACTGGCCAGAGACACGCTGCTCGCTCCCGCGGGGCTCGACGAGCAGTCGCTGGAGAAGGCGCTCGACAGCCTGATGGGGCACGCCATCGATGGTGGCGATCTCTATTTCCAGTCGACCCGTTTCGAGTCCTGGATGCTGGAGGACGGCATCGTCAAGGAAGGCAACCACAGCATCGAGCAGGGCGTGGGGGTGCGCGCCATCGCCGGCGAGAAGACGGGTTTCGCCTACTCCGACGAAATCCTGATGCCGGCGCTGATGTCGGCGGCCTCGGCCGCGCGCGCCATCGCCAGGCAGCCCGGGCAGGGGCTGGCCGTGCGTGCCTGGCAGCCGGTGGGCGCGCAGCGCCTCTATCCCCCGGTCAACCCGCTCGAGAGCCTCGGCGCGGACGACAAGGTCGCGCTGCTCAGGCGTCTGGATGAAGAGGCGCGCCGCCAGGATCCCCGCGTCGAGCAGGTCATCGTGAGCCTGGCCGGCGTCCATGAAGTGATTCTCGTGGCCGGCACCGACGGCACCCTGGCGGCGGATGTCCGTCCCCTGGTGCGGCTGAACGTCAGTGTCATCGTCTCCGACAAGGGGCGCCGCGAGCAGGGCAGTTCCGGCGGCGGTGGCCGGGATACCTACGCCCGTCTGCTCACGGAAGAAACGGCCCTCTGGCATGCCCGCGAGGCGGTACGCCAGGCGCTGGTCAATCTGGAGGCGGTGGAGGCGCCGGCCGGCGTCATGCCGGTGGTGCTGGGGCCGGGCTGGCCGGGCGTGCTGCTGCACGAGGCCGTCGGCCATGGGCTGGAAGGCGACTTCAACCGCAAGGGCACGTCGGCCTTCGCCGGCCGTATCGGCGAGCGGGTGGCCTCGCCCCTGTGCACGGTGGTGGACGACGGCACCCTGCCGGGTCGCCGCGGCTCGCTCAATATCGACGACGAAGGCACGCCCACGCAGCGGACGGTGCTCATCGAGAACGGTATTCTCAAGGGCTACATGCAGGACAGGCTCAATGCCCGCCTGATGGGCACGACCTCCACCGGTAACGGGAGGCGCGAATCCTATGCCCATCAGCCCATGCCGCGCATGACCAACACCTACATGCTGCCGGGGGAACACGCACCCGAGGAAATCATTGCATCCGTGGACCGCGGGCTCTATGCGGTGAATTTCGGCGGCGGGCAGGTGGACATCACCTCCGGCAAGTTCGTCTTCTCCGCCAGCGAGGCCTATCTGATCGAAAACGGGCGCGTCACGCGGCCGGTCAAGGGCGCGACGCTGATCGGTGACGGCCCGGAGGTGCTCACCCGGGTGTCGATGGTCGGCAACGACCTGCAGCTCGATCGCGGTGTCGGCACCTGCGGCAAGGAAGGGCAGAGCGTTCCGGTCGGAGTGGGCCAGCCGACCCTGAAGGTCGACGAGCTCACGGTCGGAGGCACCTCATGAACCGGACATCGCGCAGTGCCACGGAACTGCCCGATCAGGGCGAGCTCGAGGGGGTCGTGCGCCGCATTCTCGAGGTGGCCGCCGATCTCGGCGCCACCTCTGCCGAGGCCGGCGTGTCCTGCGACGTGGGACTGTCCGTCACCGTGCGCATGGGCGATGTCGAGACCCTGGAATTCCATCGCGACCGGGGGCTGGGCGTCTCGGTCTATTTCGGTCACAGGAAGGGTTCCGCCAGCACCTCGGACCTCTCGGACGAGGCCATCCGGGAAACGGTGCAGGCCGCCTGCGACATCGCCCGCTACACCAGCGAGGACGACTGTGCCGGACTGGCGCCTGCCGAGCTCATGGCCAGGGACATTCCGGATCTCGATCTCTTCCATCCCTGGCCGCTCTCGGCCGAGGAGGGCATCGACATCGCGCGGCGCTGCGAGGACATCGCCCGCGCGCACGACCCCAGGATCCACAATTCGGAGGGGGCCACGCTGGCCACGCACCAGGGCCTGCGCGTCTATGGCAATACCCACGGCTTTCTCGGCGGCTATCCCAGTACCCGCCACAGCCTCAGCTGCTCGGTGCTCGCCGAGCAGGACGGACAGATGCAGCGCGACTACTGGTACACGGTGGCCCGCGCTCCCGAGGATCTCCAGGGGCCGGAGGACGTGGGCCGCATCGCCGCCGAGCGGACGGTCCATCGTCTGGGCGCACGCCGGATCGCCACCCGACAGGCGCCGGTGCTGTTTGCCGCCGAAGTGGCCACCGGCCTCATGCGGAGTTTCGTGGCCGCGATCCGCGGCGGCAACCTCTACCGCCGCTCGAGCTTCCTGCTCGACCGGCTGGACGAGCCGGTGTTTCCCGATTTCGTCCGCATCGACGAATTCCCGCATCTGCCGCGTGGCCTGGGCAGCGCCCCCTTCGACAGCGAAGGGGTGGCGACCCGCGAGCGCGCCATCGTCGATGCCGGCATCCTGCGCGGCTATGTGCTCGACAGCTATTCGGCGTGCAAGCTCGGTATGCAGACCACCGGCAACGCGGGTGGTGTCCACAACCTCACCGTACGCCCGGGTGACGAGGACCTGGCCGCCCTGCTGCGCCGCATGGGCACGGGCCTGCTGGTCACGGAACTGATGGGTCAGGGTGTGAACATCGTGACCGGCGACTATTCCCGGGGTGCGGCCGGCTTCTGGATCGAGAACGGAGAGGTGGCCTTCCCCGTACACGAGATCACCGTGGCCGGGAATCTCGACCGCATGTTCCGTGACATCGAGGCCGTGGGCTCGGACATGGATCTGCGGGGC
>JALVEM010000047.1 GCA_027030825.1 Thiohalobacter sp. | reverse complement strand
TCGCCGGCGGCAAAGATGTGCGCCACCGAGGTGCGCATGTGGTCGTCGACCACAATGGCGCCACGGTGATCGGTTTCGACTCCAGCCTTCTCCAGGGCCAGCCCGCCGGTATTGGGCTGCCGGCCGGTGGCCACCAGCAGCCGGTCACAGCGCACCTCGCCGGCCGGCGTGCTCAGGAAGAAATGCCTGCCATCGTGCCGCACGGCCTCTGGCACGGTATTCAGCATCACCCGTGCGCCCTCCTTCTCGAAAACCCGCACCAGTCCGTCGCCCAGGGCCGGATCTTCCCGTGAAAGAAACCGGCTGCGGGCCAGCACCGTGACTCTCGCGCCCAGGCGCAACCAGGCCTGGGCCAGTTCCAGCGCCACGACCGAGCCGCCGATCACGCCCAGGTGTTCGGGAATTTCTTCTGCCACCAGCGCCTCGGTGGACGTCCAGTAGGGCGTCTCCGACAAGCCCGGGATATCCGGGATGGCGGGACGGGCACCGGTGGCCAGCAGGATGCGGTCGGCCGTGATCCGGGTCTCGCTCCCCTCCGCGTTCCGGACCAGCAGTGTATGGGCATCGGCAAAGCGGGCCCAGCCACGGACCAGCCGGATCTCGGGACGGGTTTCCAGGATGTGTTCGTACTTGGCATGGCGCAGCTCATCGACCCGGGCCTGCTGCCGGCGCACCAGCGCCGGGCGATCGATCTCGGGCGTGCAGCGGGACAGTCCGTCGAAGGGATGGTGCGCCTGAAGGTGGGCAAGATGGGCGGCGCGGATCATGATCTTCGAGGGCACACAACCAATGTTCACGCAGGTGCCGCCGATGACCTGCGCACCTTCGATGAGCGTCACCCGTGCACCGCGGCCGGCGGCCTCGATCGCCGCTGCAAAGGCGGCGGATCCGCTCCCCACGATGGCCACCGAAAGCCTGCCGCCTCTCTCGACTGTTCCCTCAGGCTCGTCATCCATCGACCGGACACCATACCCCAGGGATTCGATGGTTCGGATCACCTGCTCCGTATCGATTGCGCCATCGCTTTCGACTCGTGCCGTCCCCTCCTCGTAACTGACCGAGGCACGTACGCCATCGATGGTGCCGAGCGCATCCTCGATGCCTCTGGCGCAATGCTCACAGGTCATGCCGGAAATCTGCAGCGTCAGTCTTGCCATTGCGTTCTCCTGCCGGAAGCCCTCCGAACCGACAGAGTGTAACCGCCGAACCCGGGTACGGTGTCAAGCGTGTCATGCCCGGAGAATGTCAGAAAGGCCGAATGAGAAGCAAAACGACAGAGCGGGCGAACGGCAGGGACCTTCGGCTATTCCCATTCGATGGTGCCGGGCGGCTTGCCGGTGATGTCGTAGACGACCCGCGAGATGCCCGGGATCTCGTTGACGATGCGGCGCGAGACCTCGTCGAGGAACTCGTAGGGCAGATGCGCCCAGCGGGCGGTCATGAAGTCGATTGTTTCCACGGCGCGCAGGGCGACGACATGATCGTAGCGGCGGCCGTCGCCGGTCACGCCCACTGACTTCACCGGCAGGAAGACGGCGAAGGCCTGGCTGACCTTGTCGTAGAGTCCATGCTCGCGTAGCGCCTGGATGAAGATGTGGTCGGCCAGGCGCAGGGTGTCGGCGAATTCCTTCTTCACCTCGCCGAGGATGCGCACGCCCAGCCCCGGCCCCGGGAAGGGATGGCGATAGACCATGTCGTAGGGCAGGCCCAGCTCCACGCCCAGCCGGCGCACCTCGTCCTTGAACAGTTCGCGCAGGGGTTCGAGCAGCTTCAGCTTCATGTGCTCGGGCAGACCGCCGACGTTGTGGTGCGACTTGATCAGATGGGCCTTGCCCGTCTTCGCGCCGGCCGACTCGATCACGTCCGGGTAGATGGTCCCCTGGGCCAGCCACTTCACGTCGGTGAGTTTCGCCGCCTCTTCCTCGAAGACCTCGATGAAGAGATTGCCGATGATCTTGCGTTTCTTCTCGGGATCGGTGACGCCGGCGAGCGCGGCCAGAAAGCGGTCCTCGGCATCGACCCGGATGACCTTCACGCCCATGTGTTCGGCGAAGGTCGCCATGACCTGGTCGCCTTCCTGGTAGCGCAGCAGGCCGTTGTCGACGAACACGCAGGTGAGCTGGTCGCCGATGGCGCGATGCAGCAGGGCGGCGACCACGGACGAGTCCACGCCGCCCGAAAGTCCGAGCAGCACCTGATCCTCGCCCACCTGCTCGCGGATCGCGACGATGCTCTCCTCGATGATGTTGCCGGGCGTCCAGAGGGTATCGCAGCCGCAGATCTCGACCACGAAGCGTTTCAGGATGCGTCCGCCCTGGCGGGTGTGGGTGACCTCGGGATGGAACTGCACGCCATAGAAGCCGCGTTCCTCGTCCGCCATGCCGGCGATGGGTGCAGCCTCGGTGCTGGCCATGAGGCGAAAGCCGGGCGGCATCTCGACCACCTGGTCGCCGTGGCTCATCCAGACATCGAGCAGCCCCCAGCCTTCCGGGCTGGTGTGATCCTCGATGTCGCGCAGCAGCCGTGTGTGGCCGCGCGCGCGCACCTGGGCATAGCCGTATTCGTGGGTCTCGGCACGGGTGACCATGCCGCCCAGCTGCACGGCCATGGTCTGCATGCCATAGCAGATGCCGAGCACGGGCACGCCGAGCCGGAAAACGACTTCGGGCGCACGCGGACTGCCCTCGTCGGTCACCGACCAGGGACCGCCCGAGAGAATCACGCCCCGAGGCGAGAAGATGCGGATCGCCTCCTCGTCCATGTCCCAGGGATGGATCTCGCAATAGACGCCGATCTCGCGGATGCGTCGGGCGATGAGCTGGGTGTACTGGGAACCGAAATCCAGGATCAGGATGCGGTGGGCGTGGATGTCGACGGTCATGGAATCAGTCACACCCGGTAGTTGGGCGCTTCCTTGACGATCTGGACGTCATGGACGTGGCTCTCGCGCATGCCGGCCCCGGTCACGCGCACGAACACCGGACGGGTTCGCATCTCCTCGATGGTGGCGCAGCCGGTATAGCCCATGCTGGAACGCAGCCCCCCGAGCAGTTGATGGATGACGGGCTGCAGCGGCCCCTTGTAGGGCACCCGCCCCTCGATGCCTTCCGGGACCAGCTTCTCGGCCTCGGTGGACTCCTGGAAGTAGCGGTCCGAGGAACCCTGCTGGGAAGACATGGCGCCCAGCGAGCCCATGCCGCGGTAGGTCTTGTAGGAACGGCCCTGATAGAGCTCCACCTCGCCCGGCGCCTCTTCGGTGCCGGCGAACATGCTGCCCATCATGATGGCGTGGGCGCCGGCGGCGATGGCCTTGGCGATGTCGCCGGAATAGCGGATGCCGCCATCGGCGATCAGGGGCACGTCGGTATCCTTCAACGCCTCGGCGACATCGCTCACCGCCGTGATCTGGGGCACACCCACGCCGGCGACGATCCGGGTGGTGCAGATGGATCCCGGACCGATGCCGACCTTCACGGCGTCGGCCCCTGCCTCGACCAGGTCGCGTGCCGCCTCGGCCGTGGCGATGTTGCCGCCGATGACCTGTACTTCCGGGAAATGTTCCTTGACCCAGCGCACCCGATCCAGCACGCCCTGGGAGTGCCCGTGCGCCGTGTCCACCACGATGACATCGACACCCGCGGCTACCAGCGCCGCGACCCGTTCGTCGGTCCCTGCACCCACGCCGACCGCGGCGCCGACACGCAGGCGCCCGTGTTCGTCCTTGCAGGCATTGGGCTTGTCGGAGGCCTTCTGGATGTCCTTGACCGTGATCATGCCCTTGAGGTGGAAATCGTCGTCGACCACCAGCACCTTCTCGATGCGATGCTCGTGCAGCAGTCGCAGCACCTCCTCGCGGGAAGCGCCTTCCCTGACCGTGACCAGCTTCTCCTTGGGCGTCATGATGGTCGAGACCGGCGCATCGAAGCGCGTCTCGAAGCGAAGATCCCGGTTGGTGACGATACCCACCAGATCCTCGCCCTTCACCACCGGCACCCCGGAGATGTTGTGTTTCCGGGTCAGCTCCAGTACCTCGCGGATGCTGGCGTCCGGATGCACCGTGATGGGATCGCTGATCACGCCGCTCTCGAACTTCTTGACCTTGCGGACCTCCGCGGCCTGCTGCTCGATGGTCATGTTCTTGTGGATGATGCCGATGCCGCCTTCCTGGGCGATGGCGATGGCCAGGCGCGCCTCCGTGACCGTGTCCATGGCCGCCGAGACGAGCGGAATGTTGAGGCGGATGCCCCGGGTCAGCTTCGTGGCGAGATCCACGTCGCGCGGCAGCACGGTGGAATGGGCGGGTACCAGCAGAACGTCGTCGAAGGTGAGCGCTTCCTGAGCGATTCGCAGCATCGGGAGTCCGTGATCAGCGTTGGATGGAAGTGGGGGATTATACAGGGGGAAGCTGGAAGCTAGAAGCTGGAAGCTGGGAGGCGATGCGCTTGCGACGTTTGCAGCCTCCGGCGGCTCGCCCTGCGGGTTCCCTGCGCTTCTCGGGCTGCCGGCGCGCTCGGGAACTCGCCCTGGGGGCTCGGACAGCCCTCACTTCTCCGCCGGCATCCCTGCGATGCTCGGCATCGCCGAGTCGGCTGCGAGCGTCGCAAGCGCAACGCAATTCCTGAGAAACCGGAAGACTGGCCGGCTGCAGTGGCGTGTGGGGTGCCCCTTCTCTGGATTCCGGATCGTGCGAGGCACCGCCCGGAATTGACCGGGTGGCAAAGATCACACCTGCCATTACGCACCTGAAGAGAGCAGCATGGAAGAGAATGCTAATGTAATTTCTTTGCGTTCTCTGCGCCTCTGCGACCTCTGCGTTCGGGAACGGTGATTCCTGAAAGAATCACCTCTTCCGTAATGGTTCCGTGGCATTCCTGCGAGTCATTCCGGGCTGGCGAGCGAAGCGAGCGAGACCCGGAATCCAGAAACCACGCCGATTCCTGCCGACGTGGGCGGATCTTTTCTGGATTCCGGATAAGCGCTGCGCGCTTTCCGGAATGACTGATGGTATGGATTCAGGATTCGGAAGCTGGAAGGGGAAGAGGAACCGGTGGCGCAGGCTCCCACACCGGCAGCCGGCCGGCCTCTCCTGCCTCCGCCTGCCATCCCTCGGCCACGCAGATCCCGGGCACGGCCACCAGCGTCTCGTCACACCAGATCAGCGGCAGGATACGGCGTTCCCAAGGCGGC
>JALVEM010000046.1 GCA_027030825.1 Thiohalobacter sp. | reverse complement strand
TCCACCGGCCCCTCCTCGACGATCCGTCCCAGATACATCACCGCCACGCGATCGGCGAGATAGCCGACCACCGAGAGGTTGTGGGTGATGAACAGATAGGACAGGCGATAGTCCTCCTGCAGTTCCGAGAGCAGATTGAGGATCTGGGCCTGCACCGAGACGTCAAGCGCACTGGTCGGCTCGTCGCAGACGATGAGCCGCGGCTCCACGGCGAGTGCCCGGGCGATGCAGATGCGCTGGCGCTGCCCACCCGAGAATTCGTGCGGATAGCGATCGAGGTGTTCTGCCCGCAGTCCCACACGTTCGATCAGGGTCTTGACCCGCTCGCGTCGCTCGGCGGCATCGCGTCCGATGCCCTGGGCCCGCATGCCCTCCTCGACAATGTCGCCGATCATCATGCGCGGATTCATCGACGAATAGGGATCCTGGAAGATGATCTGGAACTCGCGCCGGCGGCGCCTAAGGGCCTCGCCCCGCAGCTGCGTCAGTTCGGTGCCGTCGAAACGTACGCTACCCGCCGTGGGCCGGATGAGCTGCAGGATCGCCTTGCCGGCCGTGGTCTTGCCGCAGCCCGACTCGCCGACCAGCGCCAGTGTCTGGCCCTGCGCAATGTCGAGATCCACGTCGTCGACGGCGTACACATGCCCCACCGTGCGACGCAGCAGTCCCTTGCGGATCGGGAAATGCACCTTCAGCCCCCGCACCTGCAGCAGCGGGGTCCGGGCCTCGGCCGGCCTGCGCTGCCTGCGTGGCGCGCCCTCTTCCGGCTCCGCAAGCCCGGATCCGCGGACATCCGCACCCTCGGCGTAGAGATAGCAGCGCACCTCGCGTCCATCGACCGCATACATGGGCGGCTCGCCCTGCTCGCACCGTGCCCAGTGCCGATCGCAGCGGGGCGCGAAACGGCAGGTGGTGAATTCGTGATCGAGCGCGGGCACAGTGCCCGGAATCACCGTCAGGCGACGGTCGCGCTTGCGCATGTCCGGCAGGGCATCGAACAGCTTGCGCCCGTAGGGATGCAGCGGGGAGTCGAAAAAGGCCTCGCGCGTTGCCCGTTCGACGATCTGTCCGGCATACATGACGGCCAGGCGGTCGACCATGCCGGCCACCACGCCCAGATCGTGCGTGATGAGCAGGATGGCCATCCCGAACCGCTCCTGCAGCGACTGCAGCAGCTCCAGCACCTGGGCCTGAATGGTGACATCCAGCGCCGTCGTGGGCTCGTCGGCGATGAGCAGGTCCGGCTCGCCGGCGAGCGCCATGGCGATCATCACCCGCTGTTTCATGCCGCCGGAGAGCTGGTGAGGGTATTCGTTCACTCGCCGGGCGCTGTCCGGGATGCCGACGGCATCGAGCAGCTCCCGCGTCCGGTCCAGGGCCGCCCTGCCGGTGAGCCCCTTGTGCAGGGCCAGCACCTCGCCGATCTGCCGCCCCACCGTCATCACCGGGTTGAGCGAGGTCATCGGCTCCTGGAAGATCATCGCGATGCGGCCGCCACGCACCCGACGCATCTCGCGCTCGGGAAGATCGAGCAGGTCCTGCCCGGCGAGCCTCACCTCGCCGCCGTCGATACGCCCCGCCGGTTGCGGCAGCAGACGCATGATGGCGAGCGCCGTCATCGACTTGCCGCAGCCGGACTCGCCGAGCAGCGAGAAGGTCTCCCCGCGACGGATATCGAAACTCACGCCGTCCACGGCGCGCACGGCCCGGGGGCCACGCCCGAGGCGCACCTTCAGATCCTTCACTTCAAGCAGCGGCTCGTTCATTCAGGCCCCCATCGGCGTTTCATGGCTATCTTTCACGCAGGCGCGGGTCGAAGGCATCGCGCACCGCGTCCGAGAACAGATTGGCAGCTAGCACCAGCGCGAACATGAAGATGAAAGCCGCAGCCAGCGACCACCAGACCATGGGGTCCCGCGCCATCTCCAGACGGGCGCGGTTGATCATGTTGCCCCAGCTGTTCATGGCGGGATCCACGCCGACGCCCACGTAGGAGAGCACGGCCTCGGCGAGCACCAGCCCGCTGAAGTCGAGCACCACCGTGATCAGCACCACGTGCATGACGTTCGGCAGGATATGGCGGCGGAGTATCTCTGCATGCCTGACCCCGAAGGCCTGCGCCGCCTGGATGTAGTCGATCTCCGCGAGCTTGAAGGTCTCGCCACGCAGCAGGCGGCACAGCCCCGTCCAGCTGGTCACCCCCAGGATCAGACACAGGAAGAACAGCCGCAGATCGGCGCGCTCCACCGTGGTCTCGAACAGATCCGGATGATTGGTCATGTAGACCTCCAGCATGAGCACGGCGGCAGCGATCAGCAGCACGCCGGGGATGGAATTCAGCGTGGTGTAGAGGTACTGGATCGCGTCGTCTACCAGCCCCTTGAAATAACCGGCCATGATGCCGAGCGCGATGGCGAACGGCAGCATCACCAGTGTCGTCAGGGTACCGATCACCAGTCCTGTGCGGATGCTCTTGAGCGTCTGATAATAGACGTCGTTGCCGACCTTGTCGGTGCCGAGCACATGGTAGTCCGTCGCCAGCTGCAGACTGGCGGTCAGCCAGAGCAGCAACACGAAGAAGACGGCGAGCAGCGTGCGCAGGGGCCAGGAAGAACCGCCGCGCAGGATCAGGGTCAGGGCCTTGCCGATGGAGAGAGCCCGTCGTCGCGCCAGCCGCAAGGCGAGAAACAGCGCCGTCAGCACCGTGCCGGCCAGCGCCTGCAGGACGGCCCGAACCAGCCGGCCGGTGATGTCGGCCGGCGCCGCCTCGGGATTCGTCAGACGGGTGCAGGCGTGTTTCAGGCGGGGATAGTCCCGCACCAGCCGACCGTCCGGCAGACGCACACTCTCCTTCTGGTAGAGGTGGCACGCGAAGGGTGCGGAATAGGTCTTCTCGATCCCGGTACGCAACGGCGTCACCAGGCGATCGAAGAGGCTAAGCACCTCGCCCGAGTAGTGCGTCTCGCGTCCATGGCCGTTGTCAGGCAATGCCGGCCGGAAATGCACCGAATCCAGCAGGCCGATGAGGATGAACACTGCCAGCACCATGGCTGCCCCCGCTCCCAGCGGACGCTGCATCACCCGCCGCCAGGGCTCGCGCAGATGCCGATGGCGGCGCACATGCCAGACGAACAGGCCGGTGACGGCAACCAGCAGCCACAGCAGCACGTCGGTCCAGAGGAATACCGGCTTCATGACAGCCGCACCCTCGGGTCGACCAGGCTGTAGGAGATGTCGGTCAGCAGCAGGCCGACGATGTAGAGGAAGGAACCGAGGAACACCATGGCGCGCACGATGGCGAAGTCCTGACGATTGATGGCGTCGATGGTGTAGCTGCCCAGACCCGGAATGCCGAAGAAGGACTCCATGATGAGGCTGCCCATGAACAGCAGCGGCAGGATGGCCACCACGTTGGTGAGGATGGGAATGAGCGCATTGCGCAGCACATGCCCGAACAGCACCAGGGTCTCACGCAGTCCCTTGGCCCGGGCGGTCCGCACATAGTCGCGCCCCAGCTCCTCGAGGAAGATGCTGCGATAGAAACGGCTGCTGGAGCCGATCGAGGCAATCACGCCGATGATCACCGGCATCAGCGTGAACTTGAGCGCCAGCAGCCCGTGGTCGTAGCCGGAGATGGGCAGCAGGCGCATCAGCTTGCCGATGACGTACTGGCCGACGATGATGTAGTAGAGCGCCGAGATCGACATCAGGATGACACACAGCACCACCCCGCCGAGATCGAGCCGGGTGCCGCGAAAGAAGGCCAGCAGGAGCGCGAAGCTCACATACACGAGCAGGCCCAGCACCAGCGTAGGCAGGGCGATGAGCAGGCTGGGCCACATGCGCTGACGGATGTCGTAGCCGATGTCGCGGCCGCTATCGGAACGCCCGAAATCGAACAGGAACAGCCGGACCGACTTGGTATAGAAGATGGTCCGGGTGAATTTCTCCATGCCCGGGGCATCCTCGTTGTAGAGCAACGGCAAATGGTAGCCGTGCGCCTCCTTCCAGCGCTCGATCGCCTCCGGCGTCACCCGTTTCATGCCAAGTTGCATGCGCGCCATGTCATCGGGCGGATTGACCACGAAAAAGAGCGCGAAGGTAATGAGGTTCACACCCACCAGAATGGGAATGGCATAGAGCATCCGCCGCACGATGTAGGCCAGCATCAGTCCGCCTCCTCGCGGGCCGTGGCCAGCTCGTGCCGCCGATAACCGATCCAGGCCGGCAGCACCGCCAGCACGAGGAGGATGGCGAGCACGCCGAGCGGCCAGAGCACCGGCCGGTTCCATTCCCGCCGCAGCCGGTCGCGCAGCGAAGCATCGATGCGCCGGTACTTGAGCGTATTGCGCGCGATCAGATTCGGCTTCACGTTGTGATACCACTGGTGGTAGAGACTGAACTGCTTGGGATAGTATCCCCATGCCCAGGGCGCGTCGCGCCGCACGATGTCCAGCATGCGATCGATCACGGCCAGCCGTTCCGGCCCGTCGGGCAGATTCTTCATGCGCACGAACAGCCGGTCGTATTCGGCGTTCTCGTAATTGGCCGCGTTCTCGCCGTGATGCTTCACCTTGCCGTTGGGCCCATAGAGCAGGAACAGGAAATTCTCCGGATCCGGGTAGTCGGCATTCCACCCCCACTGGAACATCTGGGCGGTGCCGTTGCTCATCTTCTCCTGGAAGCGGTTGTAGTCCGTGTTGCGTATCACGAGCTGGATGTTCAGCTTCTCGAACTGTTTCCTGAACCAGTCGAGCCGCGCCTTGGCGTCAGGCCCGCTGCCGGTGGTGTCCAGGTAGAGGGTGAGCGGCCGGCCGGTCCGGGCATCGCGCCCGTCCGGATAGCCGGCCTCCGCCAGCAGCCGGCGTGCCACGGAGAGCGGCTTGCGGCGCGGCCCTTGCGGTGTCCAGTCGTACACATAGGGATTGATGCCCGCCTTCCCCTCCCGGTAGCCGAAGATGCCCGGCGGCAGGGGCCCCTGGGCGGGCACCCCCCGGTCGTTGGTGAAGATGCTGATGAATTCCTCGTAGTCGATGGCGATGGAAATCGCCAGCCGCAGCTTGCGGGCCCGTTCGTCGTATCCGCCCACCACCGGATCCAGCATGTTGAACCCGAAGTAGTAGACGGAAGGCGCCACGGCGGTCGAGAGCCGGATGCCCCGGGATGCCATCTCCGGACTGAGGTTCACCTCGCCCTGCGAA
>JALVEM010000045.1 GCA_027030825.1 Thiohalobacter sp. | reverse complement strand
AACGCGCACTCCAGGAGGCGTCCCGTCAGTGACCGCAATGCGCGTGGCGCAGCACCGCCTCGCGCAACAGGTTGAGCCGGCCATGGAAGAAATGGCCGGCCTCCGGGACGGTTTCGATCGCGGGCGAGGCAGGCTGGGCGCGGGCCCAGTCCAGCACCGCGTCCGGTGAGACGATCTCGTCCTTCTCGCCGATCACCAGCAACCAGTCGGCATCGATCCGGCACCGGGTCACGCCGCCACGATCGGCAAAGAGGGTGACGGCCGGCGCCACCGTCACCAGCCGGTCGACCGAAACCTCGCAGGCAAGGCGCCAGGCCACCCAGGCGCCGAAGGAAAATCCCGCCAGCCAGACCTCCCTGGCCTCCGGCTGCCAGGCGCGCGCCCAGTCGAGCACGGCGCGCGCATCCTCGAGTTCACCTTGCCCCTCGTCGTACTCGCCCGCGCTCAGTCCCACGCCACGGAAATTGAAACGCACGGTGGCGGCATCCGCTTCGCGAAAGGCCGCCGCCAGCATGTGCACCACCTTGTTGCGGTAGCTTCCCCCATAGAGAGGGTGGGGATGACAGACCACGGCCACCGCACACGGAGGCTCGGACTCCACCTCGGCCAGCGCCTCCAGGCGCCCGGCCGGGCCGGGAATGAACACTGATTCGGCCATGGTCGAGGGCTTCCGTGCCCTCAGAGATCCCGGATGAGCTCGCGCCGCTCCCGTCGCGGCGAATGGAGAGCGAGATCGAGCCCGTACCAGCCGGGCAAATCCAGGATCTCGCGCCGGCCGTTGGCGTACTCGATCAGGACTCGCTGTACCCGTCCCCGGGCATGCAGCAGGAGCCGGACCTGCACGAGCTGCCCCACGATGTTCGTGTACCAGTAGCCCGGAATGGGCTTGTGCTGAAGATACATGAACGGTCTCTCCCCTTTCGTCCTCTCGAGCGCCCTCACCCGCACTTGGAATCGCCGCAATTGAGGCAGGTCATGCAGCCATCCATCTGCACCACGGCCCGGGTCTGGCACTTGCCGCACAACTGCGCCCCTTCCGGGAAGGCGTCCGGGTCCGCGTTGTCGGAGGCCCTGGCCAGCGAGGCCTCGTACTGGGCGCGCTTTTCCTCGACCAGCCGGCGCTGGTGCTCGTCGAGCCCCTCGTCCTTGAGCATGCCGATCATGCGCAGATGGCACTCGATGGCGTCCCCGATCTCCGCCACCAGCGAGGGCATGTAGCGGCCGCCCTTCTTGAAGTAGCCGCCGCGTGGATCGAATACGGAACGCAGCTCCTCGACCAGGAAGGTGACGTCCCCGCCCTTGCGGAACACGGCCGAGATGATGCGGGTGAGCGCCACGATCCACTGGAAGTGGTCCATGTTCTTCGAGTTGATGAAGATCTCGAACGGCCGCCGCACCTCGTGCTCGGTGCCGGGATTGAGCACGATGTCGTTGATGGTCACGTAGAGGGCGTGCTCGGACAGGGGCGTCTTGATCTTGTAGGTCGAGCCGAGCAGCATTTCGGGCCGCTCCAGCTTCTCGTGCAGCTGGACGACCTTGTCTTCCTCGCGCGCCTGGGCTTCGGCCTCCCGGTCACCGGCCTCGTCCTCGGCCGTGCGCACGCTGTAGCCGACGATCTTCTTGTCGATGCGAATGGTCATCGCTGTCCTCCGGATTCAGAACTTGCCGTAATAGCCTTCCTTGAGGGCATCGTAGAGGTTGGCCGCCGTGTGCACCTCGCCGTCGTACTCGATCTCCTCGTTGCCCTTCACCTCGAGCCGGCTGCCGTCCTCCAGCTCGAATACATAGGTGGTGTTCTCGAGGTCCTTCTCCTTGACCAGCACGCCCTGGAAGGCCTCCGGGTTGAAGCGGAAGGTGGTGCAGCCCTTGAGTCCCTTCTCGTAGGCGTAGAGATAGATGTCCTTGAAGTCCTCGTAGGGATAGTCCGTGGGCACGTTGGCCGTCTTGGAGATCGAGGAATCGATCCACTGCTGTGCGGCGGCCTGGATGTCGACGTGCTCCTTCGGCGTGATGTCGTCTGCCGTGATGAAGTAGTCCGGCAGGCGTTCCTCCGCCTTCTCGGCATGCGGCATGGCGTTCGGATTGACCAGATGCCGGTAGGCCAGGAGCTCGAAGGAGTAGACGTCGATCTTCTCCTTGGTCTTGCGCCCCTCGCGGATCACGTTGCGGAAATAGTGATGGGCGAAGGAAGGTTCGATGCCGTTGCTGGCGTTGTTGGCCAGCGACAGCGAGATGGTGCCGGTGGGCGCGATCGAGCTGTGATGGGTGAAGCGGGCGCCGACCTCCGCCAGCTCGGCCACCAGTTCCGGCTCCTCTTCCGCGATACGCTGCATGTAACGGCTGTAGCGCGCATGCAGCACCTTGCCCGGAATACGGTCGCCAACCTTCCAGCCGTCGCGCCGCATCTCGGGCCGCATCGAGAGCATGGCCTCCGTGACCTCGAACTCCTCTTCCATGATGGGGGCCGGCCCCTTCTCGCGGGCCAGCTCCAGCGCCGCGCGCCAGCCCTCGAGCGCCAGCTCCTTCGCCACCTGGCCGGTGAAGGCCACCGAATCCGGTGCGCCGTAGCGCATGCGCAGCATGGTCACCGTGGAACCCAGTCCCAGGAAGCCCATGCCGTGACGGCGCTTGCGCAGGATCTCGTTGCGCTGGCCGGGCAGCGGCAGGCCGTTGATCTCGACCACGTTGTCGAGCATGCGCGTGAAGATGCGCACCACGCGGCGGAAGGTGTCCCAGTCGAAGCGTGCCCGGTCGGTGAAGGGATCGCGCACGAAACGAGTGAGATTGACCGAACCCAGCAGGCAGGAACCGTAGGGCGGCAATGGCTGTTCGCCACATTGCCCCGTCACGATACCGTTGAAGATCACTGTATTGTGATCATCCTGCGTGGTATCAAACACGGCCTCTTTACCCACGTAGGCTATTTCGGCAACCTTGCTCATAAACGACTGGGTTTTACGCAACGGACGTCCCTGTACCCAACGACGATATCTCGCATTCTTGTAATCGAGCAGAAATCCGATCCGCTCCATGAAGCGGTCACGGGATTCACCATCGATGATCAATTCATAATCTGCCGCGCATTCGTATTGCCTGCTCCCCCCTTTGCCATCCGGCAAATAGCGCTTGCCCGCGTCACGTCGCTTGCGGATACGAGAAAAGACACCGAAATTACCCAGCAGGACCTGCACATCCTTGAGAAGGCTGGGATAGCTGGAAGCCAGCCTGATCGAACAGCTCTGGCTCTTGCCGGAAATGTTCACCGTGCCATCCGCCTGGAAAAGAGCCTGTAGATACCCCCTTACACACTCTTTGGTGCCTCGCCAGATTACTTCCGGTACCTTCAACTTGGTTTCACGCGTAAAACCATAATGCGCGAGCACTCTGGCAAGAATGACCGAGCGGACGAACACATGATCGCGATCGGGAACTTCGACTGGAGAAACCTTGTAATCGCGAACGGTACGCGCACAACCCGATATCAAGCTGTTTACATAAGCCACGATCATGGGCGCGAGTGCACGGTCCTTGCCCCAGAAATTGACGACAACCGCTTCTTTCCCTTTTCCACGATTCGTGAAATGCCCATCCCCGGTCACCAGACCCAGCAGGATGCCGAGCTGTTCGGAGCCTTCCTGACCAAACAGTCCTTCCCCTGACTGGATCATCAGCTTGTCACCGACACGCAAATCTCTCAGCTTGATCTTGCCGCGATCGGTATAGAAGTCATGCCATTCAGTCGCCTTGATTTCGTAACCGTCCTCGGTGACCACCCGGTAGACATCCGCCTCGCGTGCCGTCATGAAAACAGGGCACGCAGGACGCGACTCCACGCCCTGGCGATCCTGCCCCAGGGCACGACGGTCAACGGCCACTTCGAGCGCCCTTCCGGCGAGATACAGATCCCCCATCCGAACCATGCCGTACTGGGTATGAAGCCGGGTATCAGCTGTAACACAGGGATTGGTGGCGCGGATGTTCTCGCACCACCAGTTGTTGTTCATCTCGTTGACCTTGTCGATCAGGATGAAGCCCGGCTCGGCGAAGTCGTAGGTGGAGGCCATGATGACGTCCCACAGCCGGCGGGCGCGGATGGTGCGGTAGACCTTGCAGGCCACCTGACCGCGTTCGTTGCGGATATAGCCCTCGTCGGTGGGCCATTCGCGCCACACCACCTGATCGGGGTCGTTCAGGTCCAGCTTCTCGGTGGCCAGCTCGTCCTCGCGCACCGGAAAGGCCAGCTTCCACTCGGCATCGGCCTTGACCGCCTCGATGAACTCGCTGGTCACCAGCAGGCTGAGATTGAACTGGCGCAGGCGGCCGTCCTCGCGCTTGGCCCGAATGAAGTCCATCACGTCCGGATGCCCGACGTCGAAGGTGGCCATCTGGGCGCCGCGCCGGCCGCCGGCGGAGGAGACGGTGAAGCACATCTTGTCGTAGATGTCCATGAAGGACAGGGGTCCGGAGGTGTAGGCCCCGGCGCCGGCGACATAGGCGCCCCTGGGCCGGAGCGTGGAGAACTCGTAGCCGATGCCGCAGCCGGCCTTCAGCGTCAGGCCGGCCTCGTGGACCTTCTGGAGGATGTCGTCCATCGAATCCCCGATGGTGCCCGAGACCGTGCAGTTGATGGTGGAGGTGGCCGGCTTGTGCTCCCAGGCGCCCGCGTTGGAAAGGATGCGCCCTGCCGGAATGGCGCCGTGGCGCAGCGCCCAGAGGAACTGCTCGTACCAGTGCTCGCGCAGCTCGGGGGTGGCCTCCACCTCGGCGAGTGCCCGGGCGACCCGCTTCCAGGTCGCTTCCAGATCCTCGTCGACGGGGCGTCCGTCCTTGGTCTTGAGACGGTATTTCTTGTCCCAGATGTCGAGCGACGCCTCCTGGAACGGGATCTCCACCGACGATTCCGTCACGGCCTGCAAGTGCACCTGCTGTTTCATTACGCCTCCTCTGCTGCCCGTGGTCCGGGGTTCCCGACGGATGCGGAAACCACAATATCTTGTATCCTGCCGCTCGAAAGCCTAGACCCCGGAGCGGGACCTGTCAAGCACGACGGGGGAAATTATTTTCTCTTGTATTTCAATATGTTACGAGTTTTCACCGGATCGGAACAGCTTATCCACAGGTTTTCAAGGGCTTGTTCACGCACTTGCGACATACACAATATATTGTGTCTCTAATATTCCAGCATCCGCCCGCGAACGACCTCC
>JALVEM010000044.1 GCA_027030825.1 Thiohalobacter sp. | reverse complement strand
GTACGGACTGGACCGGGGACGCGGACGACACCGAACGCCCCCTGCCGCTCCCGCCTCCGACGACGAGCAGCCTGTCCGAAGAATCGCCTGTTCCTTCCGCACCGACGCCCGCTCCGACCCCGGCACCGCCGGCTCCCGATTCACCGACCGAGGCGACCGGGACGGCAGAAGCGCCCGTCACGGAAGAGGCGCCTGCCGGCCCGGCCGAGCCGCCGGAGGCCGCCGCACTCCGGCAGGCGCTCCCGGAAGACGCCCCCGTCGAGTCCCCGGCCGCTCCGAACGCGGTGCCCACGGACACCGTGGCCTCGACGGCTCCCCGGCCCGGGCAGGAGTCCCCGTCACCCACACCTGCACCGGCAACACCGGCCGACTCGACCTCATCCGCTGCCAGCGGAGAGCCCGGAGGAACCACACCGTCCGAGGCGGCGGCAACGGGGGAGCCCCCTGCTCCCGCACCGGCCGGGGCCGCGGAGAAACCCGACGGCCGATCGATACCGGAAGCGACCGGCACCTCGTTCGATCAATGGTTTGCAAGCCAGCCACCGGGGCATTACACCCTGCAGCTGCTCGGCGTCAGGGAGCGCAAGGCTGCCGAGCGCTTTCTGAAGTCCTCGGGCCTCGATCCTGCCGTCACCGGCGTGGTGGAGACCCGTTATCGCGGTGGCCCCTGGCATGTGGTGATCCACGGCAGCTATCCCGACCGGGCCGCCGCCCGCGACGCCATCGCCGAACTGCCGCCCCGGGTGCGCCGCAACCGCCCCTGGCCGCGCACCTTCGGCAGTCTCAAGGCCCGCTGAAACCCCCCGATTCCACGGTTTGAACCCCCCTGCACCGAACGCTATACTTGCCGACCGCTCCGGATTCCGGACCGGACGGTCGTGTGCGCCTGAACCATGGCCGACGAACCGTGCGCGCCCGATCCGGCTGCCCGCCCGCGACGAGTCCCGCCGGCTTTTCCGGGCATCCGCGAATCTTGACAGACGAGGACTGAATTCATGCCAGGCGCCCTACCGCCCGAGCACGGCCTGTACGACCCACGGAACGAGCACGATGCCTGCGGCGTGGGCTTCGTCGCCCACATCAAGGGGCAGAAGAGCCATGCCATCATCCGCCAGGGGCTGCAGATCCTCGAGAACCTGACCCACCGGGGCGCGGTGGGCGCCGATCCCCTGGCCGGCGACGGCGCCGGCCTCCTGATGCAGATCCCGGACGCCTTCCTGCGCGAGGAGCTCGCCCTGCAGGACATCGAGCTGCCGCCGGAGGGCGGCTACGGCGTGGGCATGATCTTCCTGCCGCAGGATCCGCAGACCCGGGCGGCCTGCGAGGCCCTGATCGAGAGCACCATCGCCGAAGAGGGCCAGGTGCTGCTCGGCTGGCGCGACGTGCCGGTCGACGGCAGCGGCCTGGGCGAGAGCGTGCGCCGCGTGGAGCCCGTCATCCGCCAGGTCTTCGTGGCCGGCGCGGAGGATCTGGAACCGGACGCCTTCGAACGCAAGCTGTTCGTGATCCGCAAGGTGGTGGAAAACCGGGTGCGCGCCTCGGACTGGTCGGGACGGGAGCAGTTCTACATTCCCTCCTTCTCCAGCCGCACGATCGTCTACAAGGGCATGCTGCTCGCCAACCAGGTCGATGCCTTCTACCAGGACCTCAAGGACGAGCGGGTCGTCTCGGCGCTGGCGCTGGTGCACCAGCGCTTCTCGACCAACACCTTCCCTTCCTGGGATCTGGCGCACCCGTTCCGGATGATCGCCCACAACGGCGAGATCAACACCCTGCGCGGCAACGTGAACTGGATGCGGGCCCGGCGCCACGCCATGTCCTCGAAGCTGTTCGGCGACGACCTCGACAAGGTCTGGCCGCTGATCCCCGAAGGCCAGTCGGATTCGGCCTGCTTCGACAATGCCCTCGAGCTGCTGGTGATGGGCGGCTATTCGCTGGCGCACGCCATGATGATGCTGATTCCCGAGGCCTGGTCCGGCAATCCGCTCATGGACGAGAAGCGCCGCGCCTTCTACGAATACCACGCCGCGCTGATGGAGCCCTGGGACGGCCCGGCCGCCGTGGCCTTCACCGACGGCCGCCAGATCGGCGCCACCCTGGACCGCAACGGCCTGCGGCCGGCCCGCTATCTCATCACCGACGACGACCTCGTGGTGATGGCCTCCGAGATGGGGGTGCTCGACATTCCGGACGAGAAGATCGTGCGCAAGTGGCGCCTGCAGCCGGGCCGCATGTTCCTGATCGACATGGCGCAGGGCCGCATCATCGACGACGAGGAGCTCAAGCGCGAACTGGCCGAGGCGCACCCCTATCAGGAATGGCTGGACCGCACCCAGATCCACCTCAAGAATCTGCCGGCCGCCGCCCAGGGCGACGGCGAGCTGCCCGAGACCGAGCTCCTCGACCGCCAGCAGGCCTTCGGCTACACGGTCGAGGACCTGAAGATGCTGATGCTGCCCATGGCCGCCACCGGCCAGGAGCCGGTCGGCTCCATGGGGGCGGACAACCCGCTGGCCGTGCTCTCGAACAGGCCAAAGCCGCTGTTCAACTACTTCAAGCAGAATTTCGCCCAGGTGACCAACCCGCCGATCGACCCGATCCGCGAGGAGCTGGTCATGTCGCTGGTGTCCCTGATCGGTCCGCGACCCAACCTGCTCGACCCCGAGAGCGCCGGCAACCAGATGCGCCTGGAGGTGGCCCAGCCGATCCTCACCGACAAGGACATGCGCCGCATCCGGGAGATCGAGAAGAACACCGACGGGGCCTTCCGCACCTGTACCCTCGACATCTGCTATCCGGCCGCAGAGGGCGCCGCCGGCATGGAATCCGCGCTCGAGGCCCTGTGCGCGGCGGCGGAAAAGGCCGTGCTCGAGGGCTACAACATCCTCATTCTCTCGGACCGCCGGGTCGGCCCCGACCGCATCCCGATCCCCGCACTGCTCGCCACCTCGGCCGTGCATCATCACCTGGTGCGCGCCGGGCTGCGGACCGAGACCGGCCTGGTGGTGGAAACCGGCGCCGCCCGCGAGGTGCACCACTTCTGCACCCTGGCCGGCTACGGCGCCGAGGCCATCAATCCCTGGCTCGCCTTCGAGACGCTCGAGAAGCTCAACGCCGACCTGCCGGAACCGGCCGACCCGAGCGAGGTGCACGCCCGCTACATCAAGGCCATCGGCAAGGGCATCCTCAAGGTCATGTCCAAGATGGGCATCTCCACCTACCAGTCCTACTGCGGCGCCCAGATCTTCGACGCCGTGGGCCTGAAGAGCGACTTCGTGGAGAAGTATTTCACGGGCACCGCGACCACCATCGAGGGCGTGGGGCTGCAGGAGGTGGCCGAAGAGGCGGTGCGCTGGCACCGCGCGGCCTGGAGCGAGAACCTGCAGTACCGCAACGCGCTGGACGTGGGCGGCGACTACGCCTACCGCACCTGCGGCGAGGACCACGCCTGGACACCGGAGACGATCGGCAAGCTGCAGCATGCCGTGCGCGGCAACAGCTGGGAGACCTACCAGGAGTTCGCCCGCGCCATCAACGAGCAGAACCGCCGCCTGCTCACCCTGCGCGGCCTGTTCGAGCTCAAGAAGGCCGACGAGCCCGTGCCGCTCGAGGAGGTCGAGCCGGCCAGCGAGATCGTCAAGCGCTTCGCCACCGGGGCCATGTCCTTCGGCTCCATCTCCTGGGAGGCGCACACCACGCTGGCGATCGCCATGAACCGCATCGGCGGCAAGTCCAACACCGGCGAGGGCGGCGAGGAGGCCGAGCGCTACAAACCGCTGCCCAACGGCGACTCCATGCGCTCGGCCATCAAGCAGGTGGCCTCGGGGCGCTTCGGCGTGACCACCGAATACCTGGTCAACGCCGACGACATCCAGATCAAGATGGCCCAGGGCGCCAAGCCCGGCGAAGGCGGCCAGCTGCCCGGCCACAAGGTCAACGAATGGATCGCCCGGGTACGCCATTCCACCCCGGGCGTGGGCCTGATCTCGCCGCCGCCGCATCACGACATCTATTCCATCGAGGACCTGGCGCAGCTCATCCACGACCTCAAGAACGTCAACCCGAAGGCCCGGATCAGCGTCAAGCTGGTCTCGGAGGTGGGCGTGGGCACGGTCGCCGCCGGCGTCTCCAAGGCCCATGCCGACCATGTCACCATCGCCGGCTACGACGGCGGCACCGGTGCCAGCCCGCTGACCTCCATCAAGCACGCCGGCAGCCCTTGGGAAATCGGGCTCGCCGAGACCCATCAGACGCTGGTGCTCAACAAGCTGCGCACCCGCATCGCGGTGCAGGTCGACGGCGGCATGCGCACCGGCCGCGACGTGGTCATCGGCGCCCTGCTCGGGGCCGACGAGTTCGGCTTCGCCACCGCCCCGCTGATCGCCGAGGGCTGCATCATGATGCGCAAGTGTCATCTCAACACCTGCCCGGTGGGCGTGGCCACCCAGGATCCCGAGCTGCGCAAGCGCTTCCGCGGCAAGCCCGAGCACGTCATCAACTATTTCTTCTTCGTCGCCGAGGAGGTGCGCCGGCTCATGGCCGAAATGGGCTTCCGCCGCTTCGACGAGATGATCGGCCGCATGGACCGGCTGGAGATGCGCCGCGCCATCGACCACTGGAAGGCGAAGGGGCTCGACTACTCGCGCATCCTCACGCCCCCGCCCACCGAACCCGGCGAGAAGGTGTACAACTGCGAGGGCCAGGATCACGGCCTCGACAAGGCGCTCGACAACACCCTCATCGAGCAGGCCAGGCCGGCGCTGGAGCGCGGCGAGCGGGTGGTCATCGAGCATCCGATCCGCAACATCCACCGCAGCGTGGGCGCCATGCTCTCGGGCCGGGTGGCGGAACGCTACGGCCACCAGGGGCTACCCGAGGACACCATCCACATCCGCCTGCGCGGCACCGCCGGACAGAGCTTCGGCGCCTGGCTCGCCCACGGCGTCACCCTCGACCTGGTCGGCGAGGCCAACGACTATGTCGGCAAAGGCCTCTCGGGGGGCCGCATCATCGTGCGTCCGCCCGAGGAATGCTCCATCGTGCCCGAGGACAACATCATCGTCGGCAATACCCTGCTCTACGGCGCCATCACCGGCGAGTGCTATTTCCGGGGCGTGGCCGGCGAGCGCTTCGCGGTGCGCAACTCCGGCGCCGTCGCCGTAGTGGAAGGCGTGGGCGATCACGGCTGCGAATACATGACCGGCGGCATCGTGGTGGTGCTGGGCC
>JALVEM010000043.1 GCA_027030825.1 Thiohalobacter sp. | reverse complement strand
GCCCCGGTGACCTCCGGCAGGTTGCCGGGTCGGCCTTCCAGCCGCTGCTTCGCCAGCCAGGCGAAGGCCATGGCCTCCATCCACTCGGCGGGCACGCCCCAGTCGTCCGATGTCTCGACCGTGACATCGGGCAATGCATTCCGCAGGGCTTCCATCAGCACCGGATTCCGCGCCCCGCCGCCGCAAACGATGAGTCGCGCCACCGGGGCGCTGCAGTGATGGTAGAGGGCGTCGGCGACCGTATGGGCCGTAAGGGCGACCAGCGTGGCCTGGACGTCCTCGGGAGGGAGCAAGCGGGCGCGGGGATGGGCTGCCAGCCAGTCGAGATGGAAATGTTCGCGTCCCGTGCTCTTGGGCGGTGGTTGCGAGAAATAGGGTTCGGCCAGCAGGGATGCCAGCAGGGCGGCGTCGATGCGTCCCGTGCGTGCCCAGGCACCGTCCCGGTCGAAGGGTTCGCCGGTGTGCTTGCGGCACCAGGCATCGAGCAGCAGGTTCCCGGGGCCGGTGTCGAAGCCGGTGACGGGGATGCCGGCATAGGCCGGCAGACAGGTGAGGTTGGCGATACCGCCGATATTGAGTACCGCGCGTGTTTCGTTCTTGTCATGGAACAGGGCGGCATGGAAGGCCGGTACCAGGGGGGCGCCCTGGCCGCCGGCGGCGATGTCGCTGCGTCTGAAGTCGGCCACCACGGGGATGCCGGTGGCGACCGCCAGCCGGGCCGGATCGCCGAGCTGCAGGCTGTTGGGTTCGGGCGACTCGGGAGCGTGCCAGACGGTCTGGCCATGACTGCCGATGGCACGAACGGCGTTCGGCGGCGTGTCCGCGGACATCAGCAGTCCCTTCACCGCCGAGACGAAATGTTCCGCAATGGCGTGGTCCAGGCGGGCGACATCGCTCCAGCCGAACGCTCGGCCGGGTTGCAACAGGGCCAGGGTCTCGTCCCGGAACTCCTCCGGGTAGGGATGGAACAGGGAAGCGAGGAGGTGCGGGCGGGGGGCGCCGAGATCGACCAGGGCCGCATCCACGCCGTCGAGGCTGGTGCCCGACATCAGGCCGATGAAGTGTGCTTCGGAGGCCACCTCACCGATTCATGGCGATCCGGGTGGTATCCTCGCGCACCCGGTCGATCTGCGCCAGGAGCTCGCGGCTCTTCTCCCGGAAGTCGGCCAGATAACGGCGGTCGAGGGGAGCGGCCTCCGGCAGCCTGACGGTGAGCGGATTGCGATGCACGCCGTTGATCCGGAACTCGTAGTGCAGATGCGGGCCGGTGGCGAGCCCGGACTGGCCGACGTAGCCGATGACCTGACCCTGCCGGACGCGGCGGCCGGAACGGATGCCGCGGGCATAACGCGAGAGGTGTGCATACAGGGTGCTGTAACGGCTCCCGTGCCGGAGGATGACCACCTTGCCGTAGCCGCCCTTGCGCCCTGCAAAGACCACCTTGCCGTCGCCCGTGGCCTTCACCGGCGTGCCGTAGGGCGCGGCATAGTCCACGCCCTTGTGGGCCCGGATGCGGTTGAGGATGGGGTGCCTGCGGCCCAGGGAGAAACGGGAGCTGATGCGGGTGAAGGCTACCGGAGTACGCAGGAAGGCCTTGCGCATGCTGCGGCCCTCGGGATCGTAATAGTCGGTGCGACCGGAAGGATCGGTATAGCGCACGGCCCGGTAGGCACGGCCGCGGTTGATGAACTCGGCGGCCAGGATCTCGCCGTTGCCGATCTTCTCGCCGTCCAGATAGAGCTCCTCGTACAGCACGGTGAAGCGGTCGCCTTCCCTGATGTCCAGCGCGAAATCGATGTCCCAGCCGAAGATGCCGGCCAGCTCCATCGTCAGGGCATCGGACAGGCCCGCCTTCCGGGCCGCCTTGAACAGCGAGGAGCGGATGGTGGCCGTGGCGTGACGGGGCACGGCGTCCGGTTGCTTCACCTGCCGTTCGAAGCGGCATGTTCCGGAAGGCGTGCAATCGACGCGCAGCGTGTGCAGACGGTCCTCGATGAACTCGAGTGCCTTCAGTCCGCCGTCATCGGCGAGCAGGAAGCGCAGCCGCTGTCCCGGATAGATGCGCCTGAGCGCGGCGCGCTGCTTTCCGTCGGCCTGGGCCAGGAGCGCGTGCAGGGTGCGGGCGGAGAGGCCCGCACGCTCGAATATCCGTGCCAGGCTGTCGCCCCGGGCCACCGATTCCTCGTGCCATTTTTCGGTTTCGACGTCCGCCTTCTCGACCGCAGGCGGCCGGGCTTCCGGTTCGCGCGGTGCGGGCAGGGGTTCGGGCGCCGGATCCGCGAGGGCGACAGGCGTCGGCTGTTGCGTGCGGATCCGTGTCGAAACGGATGTCGCGGCCTCGGACGAGGCAAGCGGGAAGGGTTGGCCGGTTTCGGTGGTTGCGCTGCCTTCGCCGGGCTGAAGCGCGTAGAGCAGTGCCGATGTCGAGAATACGGCGCCGAAGAGAAACCAGCCGATTCGGCGCAGTCTTCCCGGTGATCCGTCCGTTGTGGCGAGCGACTTGTAATCCGGTCGTATGTTGTACGAGCAGGTCACGGATTTTCCTTGTCTTTTGCAGCTGCCTACGCTATCGGTTCCGAGGCGTCGGGTCAATAGGTCATGGTGGCCGTGGCGGGTTGCCGGCGCCTGTCTCTGCAAGCGAGCATTTTGCATGCCACCCGGACAGGTTATCGGCATTCTGCCATGGGGATTCATCGGAGTGTGTTACCCTGTCGCCCGTTTCGTGAACGGGTTCAAATCCCTGGGCATGGAGAATTCGATGTCTGCTCCCGATGAATCCCTCAAGCTGCTGATGCGCGGGGTCAGCGAAGTCCTCGTGGAGGAGGAGCTGAGAAGCAAGCTCGGCAAGGGGCGCCCCTTGCGCGTGAAGGCGGGTTTCGATCCGACCGCGCCCGATCTGCATCTGGGCCACACGGTGTTGCTCAACAAGCTGCGACAGTTTCAGGACCTGGGGCACGAGGCGATCTTCCTGATCGGCGACTTCACCGGCATGATCGGGGATCCCACCGGCAAGAACGTCACCCGCAAGCCGCTCACCCGTGACGAGGTGATCGAGAACGCGCGCACCTACGAGGCCCAGATCTTCAAGATCCTGGACCCGGAGAAGACCCTGGTGATGTTCAACTCGAGCTGGATGGGCGAGATGGACGCCGCCGGCATGATCGAGCTTGCCTCGCGCTACACGGTGGCGCGCATGCTCGAGCGCGACGACTTCTCCAAGCGGTTCGCGAGCGGCCAGCCGATCGCCATCCACGAGTTCCTCTATCCGCTGGTGCAGGGCTACGACTCGGTGGCGCTCAAGGCCGATGTCGAGCTCGGCGGCACCGACCAGAAATTCAATCTGCTGGTGGGCAGGGAGCTCCAGCGCCAGTACGGTCAGGAGCCCCAGGTGGTGATGATGATGCCGATTCTCGAGGGACTCGACGGTGTCCAGAAGATGTCCAAGTCGCTCGGCAACTATGTGGGCATCGACGAGCCGCCCGAAGAGATGTTCGGCAAGATCATGTCCATCAGCGACGAGCTCATGTGGCGCTGGTTCGAGCTGCTGAGCTTCCGGCCGATGGAAGAGATCGAGCGGCTGCGGCGCGAGACCGAGGCGGGCCGCAATCCCCGGGACGTGAAATTCGAGCTGGCCCGCGAGCTGGTGGCGCGCTTCCACGGCGAGGCGGCCGCCGAACGCGCCCAGGCCGCCTTCATCGCGCGCTTTCGGCAGAAGCAGCTGCCCGACGAGATGCCCGAGGTCACGGTCCATGCGGGTGAAGCCGGCCGACTGCGCATCGGCAACGTGCTCAGGGACGCCGGCCTGGTGGGCAGCACCTCCGAAGGCATGCGGATGGTCAAGCAGGGGGCCGTGCGCATCGACGGCGAGCGGGTCGGCGACCCGACCCTTGAAATCCCGGCCGGCGAGACCCATGTCATCCAGGTCGGCAAGCGACGGTTCGCCCGGGTCACGGTGAGCTCGTGAAAATTTTTCCCCGAGGGGTATTGACCCGGCGCAGGCCGGTCGTATAATGCCCGGCTCCGGTGGCGACGAGCCGGGGCGAATGCCGGACCGATCGCCACCCCGGATCCGGAGGGTCTTGACAAATCCGGATTCCGCGCTAGAATGATCGCCCCCTGTCAGGCAAGACCCTGACACGCTCTTTCACAAATCAATCAGGTAACTTGTGTGGGCGCTCGCGTCGATGGGTTGCGGTGCAAACCGTACAATCGATGAAGAGTGTCCAAACACCCAAACTTGGACAGTAATTCATCGAGCCTGTATTTGCCCGAAGCCGCTTCGGTGGCCGAAGGCAGACAAACTTGAACTGAAGAGTTTGATCCTGGCTCAGATTGAACGCTGGCGGCATGCCTAACACATGCAAGTCGAACGCGAAAGCACCTTCGGGTGCGAGTAGAGTGGCGGACGGGTGAGTAACGCGTGGGAACCTGCCCAGTAGTGGGGGATAACCCGGGGAAACTCGGGCTAATACCGCATACGCCCTACGGGGGAAAGGCTTCGGCCGCTATTGGATGGGCCCGCGTCGGATTAGCTAGTTGGTGGGGTAATGGCCTACCAAGGCGACGATCCGTAGCTGGTCTGAGAGGACGATCAGCCACACTGGGACTGAGACACGGCCCAGACTCCTACGGGAGGCAGCAGTGGGGAATATTGGACAATGGGCGAAAGCCTGATCCAGCAATGCCGCGTGTGTGAAGAAGGCCTGCGGGTTGTAAAGCACTTTCAGTGGGGAAGATGATGACGGTACCCACAGAAGAAGCACCGGCTAACTCCGTGCCAGCAGCCGCGGTAATACGGAGGGTGCGAGCGTTAATCGGAATTACTGGGCGTAAAGCGCGCGTAGGCGGCCTGTTAAGTCAGATGTGAAAGCCCCGGGCTCAACCTGGGAATTGCGTCTGATACTGGCAGGCTAGAGTCTGGTAGAGGGTAGCGGAATTCCCGGTGTAGCGGTGAAATGCGTAGATATCGGGAGGAACACCAGTGGCGAAGGCGGCTACCTGGACCAAGACTGACGCTGAGGTGCGAAAGCGTGGGGAGCAAACAGGATTAGATACCCTGGTAGTCCACGCCGTAAACGATGTCGACTAGCCGTTGGGCTCTTCAAGGGCTTAGTGGCGCAGCTAACGCGTTAAGTCGACCGCCTGGGGAGTACGGCCGCAAGGTTAAAACTCAAAGGAATTGACGGGGGCCCGCACAAGCGGTGGAGCATGTGGTTTAATTCGATGCAACGC
>JALVEM010000042.1 GCA_027030825.1 Thiohalobacter sp. | reverse complement strand
CCACCCTGGAGAAGTCCCTGCGCGAGAGACTGTCCTCGACCGGAAACATCGAGGCCGCCGCCGCCGTGGGAAGGGCGGTCGCGGAGAAGGCGAAGGCGGCCGGCGTGACGCGGGTGGCCTTCGATCGTTCGGGCTTCAAGTATCATGGCCGGGTCAAGGCGCTGGCGGATGCCGCGCGCGAGGCCGGCCTCGAATTCTGATTCTTCTGACACGCAGGTGAAACATGGCGAACGTCGAGTCACAGATCCCGAGTGACGGCCTCCAGGAAAAGCTGGTGGCGGTCAATCGCGTGGCCAAGGTGGTCAAGGGTGGCCGCATCTTCGGATTCTCCGCGCTCACGGTGGTGGGCGACGGCAACGGCCGGGTCGGTTTCGGCACCGGCAAGGCGCGCGAGGTGCCAGTGGCCATCCAGAAGGCCATGGATGCGGCGCGCAAGAACATGCGCACCATTCCGCTCAACGAGGGTACGCTGCACTACGCCGTCAAGGGTCGGCACGGGGCCGCCAAGGTCTACATGCAGCCGGCCTCGGAAGGTACCGGCATCATCGCCGGCGGCGCCATGCGCGCCGTGCTCGAGGTGCTGGGCGTGCGCAACGTGCTCTCCAAGTGCATCGGCAGCCGCAACCCGATCAATGTGGTCCGGGCCACCATCAATGCCCTGGAGAGCATGCGCTCTCCCGAGGAGATCGCCGCCAAGCGCGGCAAGAGCGTCGACGAGATTCGCGGGTGATCGACATGGCCGAGAAGAAACTCAGGGTGACCCTGGTCAGGAGCATGCATGGCCGTCTGAAGTCGCACCAGGCCTGTGTCCGTGGTCTGGGACTGCGGCGGATGCATCACACGGTCGAGGTGCTGGATACACCGGAGAACCGGGGCATGATCAACAAGGTGTCCTATCTCCTTCGCGTCGAGGAGGCATGAAATGCGTCTGAACTCACTCAGGCCCGCCGAAGGCAGCAAGGCCGCCCGCAAGCGGGTCGGTCGCGGCATCGGCTCCGGGCTGGGCAAGACCTGCGGGCGAGGCCACAAGGGCCAGAAGTCCCGTTCCGGCGGTTATCACAAGGTCGGCTTCGAGGGCGGCCAGATGCCCCTGCAGCGCCGCCTGCCCAAGGTCGGCTTCAGGTCGCGCGTGGGGCGCACGCGCGAGGAGGTGCGCCTGTCCGAGATCGCGAAGATCGACGCCGAGGTGATCGATCTCGAGACCCTGAAGCGGGAAGACGTGGTGAGCCGGCGCGTGAAACAGGCCAAGGTGATCCTCTCCGGCAGCATCGACCGGCCCGTGGTGCTCAAGGGGCTTGCGGTCACCCGCGGCGCGCGTGCGGCCATCGAAGCCGCCGGCGGGCGGATCGAGGACTGAGTTGTCCACGTCAGCGGCATCCATGGCCGGGTCCTTCACGGACCTCGCCCGACTCAAGGAGTTGCGGCAGCGCATCTTCTTCGTCATCGGTGCGCTGATCGTCTTTCGGCTGGGTGCGTTCATTCCGATCCCCGGCATCGATCCGCATGTGCTCGAGCGGCTGGCCGAGCAGCAGAGCGGCACCATTCTCGACATGTTCAACATGTTCTCGGGGGGTGCCCTGAAACGCCTGTCGATCTTCGCGCTGGGGGTGATGCCCTACATCTCGGCCTCGATCATCGTGCAGCTGCTGACCTACACGGTGCCCGCACTGGAGCAACTGAAGAAGGAAGGGGCGGCCGGACAGCGCAGGATCACCCAGTACACGCGTTACGCCACCGTGGGCCTGGCCACCCTGCAGGCCATCGGCATCGCGGTGGGCCTGCAGGGGCAGACGAGCGGCGGCAACCCGCTGGTGATCGTCTCCGGGCCCGCCTTCGTGCTGAGTTCGGTGGCCACGCTGGTCACGGGTACCCTGTTCCTGATGTGGCTGGGCGAGCAGATCACCGAGCGCGGTGTCGGCAACGGCATCTCGCTGCTGATCTTCGCGGGTATCGTCGCCGGGTTGCCGAGCGCGGTGGGCGCCACGCTCGAGCTGGTCCGCACCGGCGAGATGAATCTGCTGACGGCGTTTTTCCTGTTCGCCCTGGCGCTGGCGGTCACGGCGTTCGTGGTCTTCGTCGAACGCGGCCAGCGCCGGATCACGGTGAACTATGCCCGTCGTCAGCAGGGCAGGAAGGTGTATGCGGCCCAGAGCACGCATCTGCCGCTGAAGCTGAACATGGCCGGCGTGATTCCGCCGATCTTCGCATCCAGCATCATCCTGTTCCCGGCCACGCTCGGCAGCTGGTTCGGGAACTCGGAAGGGATGCGCTGGCTGAAGGACATCGCCACCATGCTCTCGCCCGGGCAGCCGTTGTACGTGATGCTGTATGCCGTGGCGATCATCTTCTTCTGCTTCTTCTACACCGCGCTGGTATTCAATGCGCGGGAGACGGCCGAGAATCTGAAGAAGTCCGGCGCCTTCATTCCCGGCATACGGCCGGGCGAGCAGACGGCCCGCTACATCGATCAGGTCATGACCCGGCTGACGCTGGCGGGGGCCATCTACATCACGGCCGTCTGTCTGCTGCCGGAGTTCCTGATTCTCTACTGGAACGTGCCCTTCTATTTCGGTGGCACGTCCTTGCTGATCATCGTCGTGGTCGTGATGGATTTCATGGCCCAGGTGCAGGCCCATCTGATGAGCCATCAGTACGAGGGACTCATGAGGAAGGCCAACCTGAAGGGGCATGGCAGGGCCGGCGTGCTGAAGTGAGCGGCAGGCCGGGTAGCCCCGAAGCCCGGATGGAATAGCAGCCTGTTGGTTTGAAGATTGGGGTGAAGAGAAATGAAGGTAAGAGCATCCGTCAAGAAGATCTGTCGTCATTGCAAGATCGTGCGCCGCAAGGGCGTGGTGCGCGTGATCTGCAAGGACGCCCGCCACAAGCAGCGTCAGGGCTGAGTGGGGCACTTTCTTCAGGATTGATTTAAACATCTCGACCGGGTATCCTACGCCGTTTCCCGGCGCCGGGATGGCCGGGTTGTCGTTCCAGGAGACATCAATGGCTCGCATCGCTGGTATCAACGTACCGGACAACAAGCACTGTGCGATCGCGCTGACGGCGATCTATGGCATCGGGCGCACCCGTGCGCGCGAGATCTGTGAGGCCAGCGGCATCGCGCCCGACCGCAGGATCCGCGATCTCGACGAGAGCGAGATCGAGCGGCTGCGCGCCGAGGTCGGCAAGTACACCGTGGAGGGCGATCTTCGCCGCGAGGTCTCCATGAACATCAAGCGGCTGATGGATCTCGGCTGCTATCGGGGTATTCGCCATCGGCGCGGTCTGCCCGTCCACGGGCAGCGGACGCGCACCAATGCCCGCACCCGCAAGGGACCGCGCCGCCCGATCAAGCGTTGATCGAGGCGGGTTGCACAAGTCGTATCGGCACACATCAACCCAGAGACGAGACATGGCCAAGGCAGCAACGCGAACCAGGAAGAAGGTCCGGAAGAACGTGGTCGACGGCGTCGCCCACATCCAGGCTTCCTTCAACAACACGATCATCACCATCAGCGACCGCCAGGGCAATACCCTGTGCTGGGCCACGGCCGGTGGCTCCGGGTTCCGGGGCTCGCGCAAGAGCACGCCCTTCGCCGCTCAGGTGGCCGCCGAGCGGGCAGGCAAGATGGCCCAGGAGTTCGGCATGAAAAACCTCGACGTCAAGGTCAAGGGGCCGGGGCCGGGTCGTGACTCGGCGGTTCGTGCGCTGCATGCCGTCGGTTTTCGCATCACCAGCATTCAGGACGTGACGCCCATCCCGCACAACGGGTGCCGTCCACCCAAGAAACGCCGCGTCTAAGCGAGGAGATCATGGCAAGATATATCGGTGCCAAGTGTCGGCTGTGCCGCCGCGAGGGAATGAAACTCTTCCTCAAGGGCGAGAAGTGCTATACCAGCAAGTGTCCGATGGAGAACCGGGCCTATCCGCCGGGACAGCATGGTCAGCGGCGTACCCGCCTGTCGGACTACGCACTGCAGCTGCGCGAGAAGCAGAAGCTGCGCCGCATCTACGGCGTGCTGGAGAAGCAGTTCCGCAACTATTACAAGGAGGCCTCCCGGCAGAAGGGGTCGACCGGCGAGAACCTGCTGAGACTGCTCGAGGGGCGGCTCGACAACGTGGTCTATCGCATGGGCTTTGCCGCTTCCCGCAGCGAGGCCAGGCAGCTGATTCGCCACAAGGGCGTGCTGCTCAACGGGCGCAAGACCAACATTCCGTCGGCGCAGGTGCGCCCCAACGATGTCGTGGCGCTGACCGAGAAGGCGCGCAACCAGGCCCGGGTCCAGGCCGCCATGGAGCTGGCCCAGCAGCGCGGCATCGCCGACTGGGTCGAGGTCGATCCCGGCAAGATGGAGGGTGTGCTCAAGAATCTGCCCGAGCGCAGTGATCTGCCGCCCGACATCCAGGAACAGCTCGTCATCGAGCTGTATTCGAAGTAATACCGCAGTCAGCTTCCCCGAGGGGAAAGGAGCCAGGAATCCATGCAGGTCGGTGCTACCGAATTTCTCAAGCCGCGCATCGTGGACGTCGTGTCCACCGACCCCCTGCGGGCGCGCGTCACCATCGAACCGCTCGAGCGCGGTTTCGGGCATACGCTCGGCAACGCGCTGCGCCGCATTCTGCTCTCCTCCATGCCGGGCGCGGCCATCGTCAGTGCCGAGATCGAAGGCGTGCTCCACGAGTACTCCACGATCGAAGGGGTTCAGGAGGACGTGATCGAGATCCTCATGAATCTCAAGGCGGTCGCCATTCGCATGCACGCGAAGGACGAGGCCCGCATGACGCTGTCGAAGAAGGGGCCGGGTACGGTCACGGCCGGCGATCTGGAGACGGATCACGACGTGGAGATCGTCAACCCGGACCATGTCATCGCGCACATCACGGGCGACACCGAGCTGAACATGACGCTCAAGGTGGTCAAGGGTCGCGGATACGTGCCGGCCACGGCCCGCGAGTCGGTCGACGAGGACCGTCCCATCGGGGTGCTCCAGCTCGATGCCAGTTTCAGTCCGGTGCTGAAGGTCACCTACTCGGTCGAGGCGGCACGCGTGGAGCAGCGCACCGACCTCGACAAGCTGGTCATGGACATCGAAACCAACGGCACCATCGATCCGGAGGATGCGATCCGGACCGCGGCCGGCATCCTGCAGGATCAGCTGTCGGTGTTCGTGGAGCTCGAGGGTTCGCAGGAGGAGAAGGGCGAGGCAGCCACCGTGGACATCGATCCCATCCTGCT
>JALVEM010000041.1 GCA_027030825.1 Thiohalobacter sp. | reverse complement strand
CCCGCGCCAGCCTGGCCGCCAGGGTCGACTTGCCGCGGCCCGGCGCCCCGAACAGGCACAGGGGACGCTCGAGGGGCGCCAGGGATTCTGCCAGAGGGTCCGGCTCGTTCGGCAGGACGGGGAGAGGATGCCGTGCCATGCCGTCAGCATGCCCCGTGAGCCTGTCACCGGCAAGCGGCAGGAGGCAGGAAAAATGCGTGCGTTGCCATCGGGCCTGCTGTATGGTGTGGGCTCATGGGCATCCAGCCGGTGGATGCCTCGTGGTTCCGGCCACCGATCCAGGCATCCGACTGCTCCGGCTTTGCGGCCATCGCTCACGTTCCTGCATCCCCACATTGCATTCATGCTCCCGCCGGCACCCGGGCCGCTGACGCGGTTGCGGGCGAGCGCTTGACGGAGACATCTTCATCATGGAATTCACATCTCTTGGCCTGTCGGCCGAATTGCTGCGCGCGCTCGAAGCCCGGCGCATCCATACCCCCACCCCCGTTCAGCAGCAGGCCATTCCGCCAGCACTGGTGGGCCGCGACCTGCTGGCTGCCGCCCAGACGGGCACAGGCAAGACGCTGGCCTTTGCCCTGCCGCTTCTCCAGCGACTGGCAAAGGGGCGGCCTGCTGCGCGCGGCACGGTTCGCGCACTCGTGCTCACGCCCACCCGGGAGCTGGCCGCACAGGTCGCGGACAGCGTAATGCAGTACGGATGCGGGCTGCGTCCGAAGGTGGCCCTGGTCCACGGGGGCGTGGGGTACCGCCCCCAGATCGACAGGCTGCGACGGGGCGTGGACGTGCTGATCGCCACGCCCGGGCGCCTGATCGATCATCTCGACCAGGGCAACGTCAGGCTGGATGCCGTGGAGATGCTGGTGCTCGACGAGGCCGATCGCATGCTGGACATGGGCTTCATCCACGACATCCGCCGCCTCATGGCAGCCATGCCCGACAAGGGCCGGCGCCAGACCCTGCTGTTCTCGGCGACCTTTTCACAGGCCATACGCCGGCTTGCCGAAGATCTGCTGGAGGAGCCCGTCGCGATCGAGATCGAGCCGGCACGACCCGCGGCGGAAGGCATCGACCAGCGCATCCATCCCGTGGATCGCCATCGCAAGCGTGAACTTCTCAGCCACATGATCGACAGCGGAAACTGGCGTCAGGTCCTGGTCTTCACCCGTACCAGGCGCGGGGCCGACCGGCTGGCCGAACAGCTCGTCCGGGACGGGCTCACCGCCACCGCGATCCACGGCAACAAGAGCCAGGCGGCGCGGACGCGGGCCCTGGACCGGTTCCGCAAGGGGCGGGTGCGCGTGCTCGTGGCCACCGACGTGGCGGCGCGCGGGATCGACATCGAACGCCTGCCGCACGTGATCAACTTCGAGCTGCCGGATGTGGCCGAGGACTATGTGCATCGCATCGGCCGCACCGGCCGGGCCGGACAGACCGGACAGGCCATCTCTCTGGTCAGTGCGGAAGAACAGGGGCAGCTGAGGGACATCGAGCGCCTGCTGCGCCGCGACCTGCCGCGCGAGATCGTCGCCGGCTATGCGCCGGATCCGAACATTCGTCCCCGGCCCGGCCACGGCAACTCCGCCCGCATGGCGGAAGGCCGGCGCAGGGGTTCCCGTTCGGGCTCGGGAAGGGGCGGGCCGGGCAGTGGCCGGCAGCGCCGCGTCTGAGTTCTTCGCCGGCGACAGCGACCAGCCCGCCCCGAAGTCGAGGATCCTGAAATCCGGCCGGGGCGCCGGGTGGGCAGCCAGGAGCTCGCGCAACCGGATGGCCGGTTCTTCCATCCCGTCGTCCGCGAGGGGGAAGGTCCCGAAGTGGATGGCCAGCGCATGGCGGGCGCCGAGTGCCTTCATGGCGCGGATCGCATCGGCAGGCGAGAGGTGGACGCGCGCCATGAACCAGCGCGGGCGAAAGGCGCCGATCGGCAGCAACGCCAGCCGTGGCGCGCCCAGCCGCTTCCGTATCTGTTCGAAATGGACGCCATAACCCGTGTCGCCCGCGAAATAGACGGCCCCGTCGGGACCATTCAGGTAATAGCCTGCCCAGAGCGTGGCATCCCGATCGCACAGGCCGCGGGCCGAGAAGTGACGGGCCGGGACGGCGGTGATCGTCAGCGACTTGTCTGGCGACAGGGATTGCCACCAGTCGAGTTCCTGGACTCGCGCGATCCCCGCCTTCTGCAACAGTGCGGCATTGCCCAGACCCACGACGAACAGGGGATCATGGGCCTGTGCCAGACGTTTCAAAGTCGGCAGATCCAGATGGTCGTAGTGGTTGTGGCTCACGACCACCACGTCGATCGGCGGGAGATCCTCGAAGCGGATGCCCGGAGGCCTCACCCGTCGGGGGCCGATGAATCGTGATGGGCTGGCGCGCTCCGACCAGATGGGATCGGTGAGCAGGTTCAGCCCATCCGTCTGGATCAGCACCGTGGCGTGGTTGACGAAAGTGACCCGTATCCCCCTGTCGATCCTTTTCGGCGGTGGCGGTCCGGGCGGGTTTTCCACCCATCGCGGCCAGGGGCCCGGGTTGCGCGTCGCCAGCCAGTGCAGCACTTCACGGGGGCTGCGGTGTCGCGTGTCTTCGGGATTGCGAAAGCGCCTGCCGTCGTAGTGGTCGCTGACCGGGCCCGAGTAACGCGGCCCGGACAGCAGGCAGCCGATCACCAGCGCCAGGCCGGAAATCGCGGCGAGCGTCAGAAAGCATGCGGCCAGTATTCGAACCGGCCAGCGCCATTTCGATCGTTTGTGCGATAATTCGGCGATTGCAGCTGCTCCCGATCGACCCCGAACATGCCGAGTCGCATTGCACGTCTACTGCTGATCGGACTCGCCTGCCTTCCGCCCTCGATGGCGGCACGGAGCGCAGAGGTCGACAGCTTCACGCATCGCCGTCCGCTGGCCGATTCGGCGCCGGCACTCAATGCCGTGGTCAACCGGTGGATGGCCCGGGCTGTCGAAGAGGCGAACCGTCCCCCTATGCTGCTCACCGGCGAGGAAGAAGAGGAAATTCTCGCCACGGGCTGCGATTCCGACCGTCTCGAATCGGCGCTCGTCGGCCGGCTCGTCGGATTCATCGTCGGTCCGCTCGAATCCCTTGTCAATCATTCGCGTTCGCTGGACGTGATACGGGTGCCGTTCGAGCAGTCGATCTATCGGGATTTCCAGTTCAAGGAGTCGCCGGTCATTTCCCTGACACGCCGCATGGCCACCCTGGTGCGCATCGGCGATGTCTATGTGGGTTCCGACAAGTTCGGTCACTTCTTCACCGAGGGGCACACCTACTATCGGCTCTATGCCACTGCCGGCAGGCGCTCGGCGCTGACTTTCGGCGAGGTGACCGAGAGCACCTTCTATGGCGAGCTGACCACCGGCATCTTTTCCTTCGCCGATCTCGCCGCCAATCTCAACGGCCTGCGCTTCTGGAACGAGATCGAGGGCCGGCTGCCCGATCCCCTCACCGGCAGGCCGGTGCTGCAACCCTATGTGGAATGCCGAATGGGGCGCTGGCATCTGACGCGACGCTTCGACTGGCGGGACTATGTGGATCCGGCCTGGGACGAGGCCGTCAACTGCAGCGATTTTCGCAATGACGAACTTCTGCAGAAGGTGCGCAGGCGCATCGCCGCGGCCACGGGAGGCAGGCAGTGCCCGCTCGAGCAGGTCGACCGGAAACGCCTTGCCCGCAAGTACGGCGATCTGCTGCCGCTCGTGTTCAATCCCGATGGCAACCGGGTGTTCGCCGGCAGGCTCAGGCCGAAGATCGAACGGTTGCTGGCCAGCGTGTTCGACCGCTTCCTGCCCGAGGGCAGCGACCGGGCCCGACCCTGAGGTCCGTCATGGGTTGCCGCTCAGCGCGATCCAGAACGGGAAGGCATCGACCGGAATCCGACCTGCCACGGCAGCACGTTCCGGATCGATCACGGCCACGCGATTCTCGCCCGTCACGGTGACGTAGAGCCACTTGCCATCCACGCTGAAGCGGATGCCGTGCGGGCCCTTGCCCACCCGGACTTCGCGGGTCTCGAAGGTGGCGGGATCGATCAGGGTGACGAAGTCCGAGCCTATCGAGGCCGTGGCCACCCGGCGACCGTCCGGCGAGACGTCGATGCCGCCGTGCCCGTTGCCGACCTTGATGACCTTGCGTACCCGTCCCTGCTTCAGATCGACGACGGCCACGTTGTTCACGAAGTCGCGCACCCAGGCGGTGCCTTCGTCCGGGGAGAGATCCAGGTTGTGCGGACCCGTGATGCCCGGTACCGGAATCACGCGCACCTGTCTGCGTGCTGCCACGTCGATCACCCCGAGTCCCTCGCCCCCCTGCAGGGTCACGTAGGCCGTGCCGCCGTCTTTCGTGAAGCGCACATTGTGCGGCCCCTTGCCGGTGCGAATGGTGGCGACGACCTTGAGGGCCTCGAGGTCGATGACGCTGATGTTGTCGGAGCCCTGATTGCTGACCCAGGCGAACCGGCCGTCCGGGGTCATCTTGACGCCCTTGGGATCCTTGCCGACATCCAGCACGGCAAGCCTCTTGCCGGTCTGCGCGTCAAGGATGGCCACCTGGTGTCGGGAAGGAATGGTGGTGGCGACGATGCGGCCGTCGGGCGTCACGGCATCGTAGAGTGTGGTCGGTCCGGCCTGCCAGCGGGCCTGGTCCGGGAATCGCCACAGGGTGCCGTCCTTCTTCATGCTGACGAAGACCGGCTGCGTGAACGCCGTCTTCGGTGTCGTCATGCCCTCGTCCGTCCCTGCCGGCCGTGACGGGGATGCCTGCTTTTCAGGGCAGGGCGGGAGGGAGGCGAACCAGGCGGCCAGATCCTCGATGTCCGCATCGGACAGGGTTTTCGCCATGGGTTCCATGGTGGCGTTGCGTCGCGTGCCGTCCCGGAAGGCGCGCAGCTGCCGGGCGATGTAGGCGGCCTTCTGGCCCGCCAGGTTCGGGAATTCGTCGCTGACGCCGATGCCGTCCCGACCGTGGCAGGCGGCGCAGGCCGCTGCCCTGGCTTCGCCACGCGCAGGGTCTGCCGCCAGTGCCGGCAGGCCGGGCAGCAGCAATGCAACCAGGACAAGGGAGAGCACTGGGCGCATGGGAACCTCCTGGACTTTATTTCTTCGACGGGAAAAGAGTGTAGTCGTCGGCGTGCATTCCGCCCAGTATTCCATGATGCCCGAATGGAAAACGGCGGCCAAAGGCCGCCGTCGGGTCCGCCCCGTCGCCGGGACGGGGCGAGGGTTTCGTTACAGGATGTCAGTCAACGGGAATCGGCTTG
>JALVEM010000040.1 GCA_027030825.1 Thiohalobacter sp. | reverse complement strand
GCCCGAGGCACCGGGCGTCACCACGACGGATGCCGGATCGACCGTCACGCCAAAGCTTCGCGCATGGTCCTGCGCGATCGCCTCCCGCAGCTGCGGCAGGCCGACGGCCGGCGTGTAGTGCGTGTGACCCTCGAGCAGGGCCTCGCAGCCGGCCTGGCGCACGGGCAGCGGCGTCTCGAAATCGGGCTCGCCGACCTCCATGTGCACGACGTCCCGCCCGGCGGCCTCCAGCGCGCGGGCCCGGGCCAGCAGGCGCATGACATGGAAGGGCCGGATTGCCTGCGCGCGATGGGCGAGCGGCGGGTATGTCATGCCGCGCCCCGCTCCGGCAGGCGCGCGAACCATTCGCGCAGAAAGGGCACGTCGATGAGATCGACCTCCTGGGCCTGTCCCGAGAGCGCCCGGATCGGATGGCCCGGCTCGCCCAGGGAGTCGACCACCAGCTCGGCCGCGGAGAAGTCCTGGCCGCGGGTGTAGTCGCTCACGGTGACCAGCACCGGCAGGCCGGCGGCGTGGGCCGCGCGGACGCCGTTGACCGAGTCCTCGATGGCGAGCGTTTCGGTGGACGAGAGCCCCATGGCCTCGAGCGCGTGCAGATACACATCGGGTGCGGGCTTCTTGACCGGGGCGCTGTCGGCCGCGGCGATGACTTCGAACAGGTCGCGTCCTTCTGCACCCAGGTTGGCCTCGAGCAGGGCCTCGACATTGGCCCGCGTGGTGGTGGTGGCGATGCCCAGCCGCAGCCCTTCCCGGCGCGCTTCCTCGAGCAGGCGCGCCACCCCCTCGCGCAGCGGCAGATCCCCGCGTGCCGCGCGTTCGGTGTAGATGGCCGTCTTGCGCGCATGGAGCTCGCGGATCAGGTGGTCGATGACCGGATCCTGCAATACTTCGGGATGGAAGCGCTCGAGGTAATGGCGGATCCGTTCCTTGCCGCCGGTGACGGAGAGCAGTTCGCGGTAGAGATCCCGGTCCCAGTGCCAGTCGAGCCCGCGTTCCCCGAAGGCCTGATTGAAGGCCTGGCGGTGCAGTTCCTCGGTCTCGGCCAGGGTCCCGTCGACGTCGAACAGCAGGCCCTTGAGTTGACGCATGTTCCGCTCCCGTGTGGCTGTGCCGGCTGCAGAGCTTAACCGATTCGCGGGCTTTTGCCTGCCCTTCCCCGGTATGGGAAAATGCCGCCAGGTCATGAACAGTCTTCCCGAACCCGCAATCCCTTCCCGGCATCCGTCCTTCCGCCTCTCGCTGCCCCTGCCCGCGCGCCCGGGGGAGCGGATGCGATGGGGGCGGCTGCCCGGTGACGCCCTGAGCCAGGCCCTGGCGGATGCCTGGGCGCCGGACCGCCTGCTGCTGGTCGTTGCGCCCGACATGCCGACCGTGGAGCGGCTCACCGAGCAGATTCCGTTCTTCGCGGGGCCGGACGTGCCGCTGCTGCATTTCCCGGACTGGGAGACGCTGCCCTACGACCGCTTCTCGCCGCACCAGGACATCGTCTCCGACCGCATCGAGGCCCTCTACCGCCTGCCCTCGCTGGCCGGCGGCATCCTGCTGCTGCCGATCGCCACCCTCATGCAGCGGGTCAGCCCGCCGGAATTCATCCGCGCCCACACCCTGCTGCTCGAGACCGGCGACCGGCTCGACATCGACGACTTCCGCAGCCGGCTGGAGCAGGCCGGCTACCGGGCCGTGCACCAGGTAATGGAACACGGGGAATACGCCGTGCGCGGCGCGCTCGTCGATCTCTTTCCCACGGGCGTGAACCTGCCCTACCGCATCGACCTGTTCGACGACGAGATCGAGACCATCCGCCGCTTCGACCCGGAAACCCAGCGCTCGATCGACCGCGTGGACGCCATCCGCCTGCTGCCGGCGCGCGAATTCCCCATCGACGAGGCCGGCATCCGCCGCTTCCGCAAGGCCTGGCGGGCCACCTTCGAGGGCGATCCCAGCCGCTCGCCCATCTACGAGGACGTCAGCCACGGCATGCTGCCCGGCGGGATCGAATACTACCTGCCGCTCTTCTTCGAGGAGACGGTCACCCTGTTCGACTACCTGCCCGCCAACACCACGGCGGTGCTGCTGCCCGAGGCCGACCGGGCCGCGGCGGATTTCGAGGCCTCGGTCCGGGAACGCTTCGAACAGCTCCGCCACGACGCCGAACGGCCGCTGCTGCCGCCGGAACGCCTGTTCCTGACCGAGGCCGACCTCGAGGCGCGGCTCGCCCGACTGCCCCGCGTGGCAGTCTCGCGGCACGAGCTCGCCGATTGCGAGGCGCCGGAGTGCCTCAACCTGCCCTTCGCCCCGCTGCCCGACCTCGGTCTCAAGCCCCGCCAGACGGAGCCGGCGGCGCAGTTCCGGGACTTTCTGGAACGCTTTCCCGGCGCGGTGCTGATCACGGCGGAATCCAGCGGCCGCCGCGAGGCCCTGCACGACATGCTGCACGACCTCGGCATCCCCGTGCGGCGAATCGAGGGCTGGTCCGAGTTCGAGACCGGAGAGGCAACGGAGATGCCGGCACTCGCTGTCGCCCCGCTGGAACAGGGCTATCGCCAGGACGACCGGTTCGCGGTCGTCACGGAACAGCAACTGCTCGGCCGCCGCGCCCGCCAGACGCGCCGGCGGCGCAGCGCGCGCGATCCCGAGGCCATTATCCGCGACCTCACCGACCTGCAGCCCGGCGCGCCGGTGGTGCACGAAGATCACGGCGTGGGCCGCTATCTGGGCCTGCAGCGGCTCGAGGTGGGCGGGCAGGACGCGGAATTCCTGACCATCGAATACGCCGGCGGCGACAAGCTCTACGTGCCGGTCGCCTCCCTGCACCTGGTCAGCCGCTACACCGGCAGCGCGCCGGAGAGCGCGCCCCTGCACCGGCTCGGCACCGACCAGTGGGAGAAGGCCCGCCGGCGGGCCGCGAAGAAGGCCAGCGATGTGGCCGCGGAGCTGCTCGACATCCATGCCCGCCGCGCGGCCCGCAAGGGGCACCGCTTCGACATCCACCTCGAGGAATACCGCCAGTTCGCCGCCACCTTCCCCTTCGAGGAGACGCCGGACCAGCAGAAGGCCATCGAGGAGGTGCTGGCCGACATGGCCTCGCCGCAGCCCATGGACCGGCTGGTGTGCGGCGACGTGGGCTTCGGCAAGACGGAGGTGGCCATGCGCGCGGCCTTCGTGGCGGCCGCCGACGGCCGCCAGGTGGCGGTGCTGGTGCCCACCACCCTGCTGGCGCAGCAGCACTATCAGAACTTCGCCGACCGCATGGCGGACTGGCCCTTCCGCATCGAGGTGCTGTCGCGCTTCCGCAGCCCGAAGCAGCAGAAGGCGGTGCTGACCGATCTCGCCGCCGGCCGCGTGGACATCGTCATCGGCACCCACAAGCTGCTGCAGCCGGACGTCAAGTTCAAGGATCTGGGGCTGGTCATCATCGACGAGGAACAGCGCTTCGGCGTGCGGCACAAGGAGAAACTCAAGGCGCTGCGCGCCGAGGTGGACGTGCTCACGCTCACCGCCACGCCCATCCCCCGCACCCTCAACATGGCGCTCTCGGGGCTGCGCGACCTGTCCATCATCGCCACGCCGCCCGAGCACCGGCTGGCGGTGAAGACCTTCATCGTCGAATGGAACGACCAGATCATCCGCGAGGCCTGCCTGCGCGAGATCAAGCGCGGCGGCCAGATCTACTTCCTGCACAACGAGGTCGAGACCATCGACAAGGTGGCGCGCGAGCTCGGCGAGCTGGTGCCCGAGGCGCGCATCGGCATCGGCCACGGCCAGATGCGCGAGCGCGATCTCGAGCAGGTGATGCTCGACTTCTACCACCGGCGCTTCAACATCCTGGTCTGCACCACCATCATCGAGAGCGGCATCGACGTGCCCACCGCCAATACCATGCTCATCCACCGCGCCGACCGCTTCGGGCTGGCGCAGCTGCATCAGCTGCGCGGGCGCGTCGGGCGTTCGCATCACCGCGCCTACTGCTACCTCATCACGCCCCCGCACCGGGCCATGACGCCGGACGCGATCAAGCGCCTGGAGGCCATCGAGTCGCTGGAGGAACTGGGCGCGGGGTTCTCGCTGGCCACCCACGACCTGGAGATCCGCGGCGCCGGCGAGCTGCTCGGCGAGGAGCAGAGCGGGCAGATCAGCGAGGTCGGCTTCGCCATGTACACCGAGCTGCTGGAGCGGGCGGTCCGCGCCCTGAAGGAAGGCCGCGAGCCGGCCCTGGACCAGCCGCTGCACCACGGCACCGAGGTCGACCTGCACGTGCCGGCCCTGATCCCGGACGACTACCTGCCGGACGTGCATGCCCGGCTGGTGCTCTACAAGCGCATCGCCAGCGCCCCCGACGAGGCGGCCCTGCGCGAGCTGCAGGTGGAGATGATCGACCGCTTCGGGTTGCTGCCGGAGCCGGTCAAACACCTGTTTACTGTCACGGAGATCAAGCTCGCGGCGGAGCGGCTCGGTATCCGGCGCGTCGACGCCGGCGAACGCTCGGGCCGGCTGGTGTTCGACGAACAGCCTGCGATCGACCCCGCGCATCTGGTGGCCCTGCTGCAGGAAGCCCCGCAGACCTACCGTTTCGACGGCAGGGAACGCTTGCGTTTCGAGGCCGACATGGCTACGTTCGAGGCCCGTGTCGCCTTCGTCCGCCAGCTGCTGGAGCGCCTCGCCCCATGAAACCCGCCCGCCTCGCCCTGATCCTCCTGCTGCTGGCCGGCTTCCTGCCCGCTCACGCCGCCGACTACTACGACATCGAGGTCGTCGTCTTCGCCCGCACCGCGCCGGACGACGGCGAGGAATTCTGGCCGGAGGATCCCGGCCGTCCCGAGGCGGAGAGCGAATCCCTGCCGCCGGAGGCCGCCCCCGGGGTCTGGCCGCTGGGGCAGGAGGACTGGCGCATGCAGAATCTCGTCGAGGCGCTGGCGCGTTCGCCCGCCTACCGCCCGCTCCTGCACTGGGCCTGGCGGCAGCAGCTGCCCAATGGCAGCCAGAGCCCCTGGCTGCGGATCCGGGTGCCGGAAGGCACGAAGCTGCCGGCCGAGAACCCTTACACCGCCCCCGCCACGCCCGCGGGCAGCCTCCTGTTCGGCGGCCTGGTCGAGGAAACCCCGCTGCTGGAAGGCGTCGTCCGCATGTCGCGCGCCCGCTATCTCCACTTCGATGCCGATCTGCTGTACGCCGAGACGGAGGCCGTCGATCCGGCGGCGGCAACGCCGACTCCGTCTGTCGACGATTCCGGCGCCGATGGCGAGCGTCCCGAGGGCGATGGCGAGGTGGCGGTCGAGGCCTACGGGGGCTATCACGAACGGGTGG
>JALVEM010000039.1 GCA_027030825.1 Thiohalobacter sp. | reverse complement strand
ACAGCAACACGCGGGCGCTGGGCAGCGTGCTCTATACCGACTACGTCTATCCGTTCGAGATCGCGGCCGTCATCCTGCTGGTGGCCATCGTGGCCGCCATCGCGCTCACGCTGCGCCGGCGTGCCGGGGTGAAGTACGTCGATCCGGCCGGACAGGTCAAGGTGTGCCGCGAGGATCGGGTGCGGCTGGTGAAGATGGAAGCGGAGAAGGGGGACTGATGCTGGCGCTGTCGGACTATCTGATTCTGGGCGCGGTACTGTTCAGCCTGAGCCTGGCGGGCATCTTCCTCAACCGCAAGAACCTGATCGTGCTCCTGATGTCGATCGAGCTCATGCTGCTGGCCGTGAACATGAACTTCGTCGCCTTCTCCCATTTCCTGGGCGACATCGCCGGTCAGGTGTTCGTCTTCTTCATCCTGACGGTGGCCGCGGCCGAGGCCGCGATCGGGCTCGCCATCCTCGTGGTGCTGTTCCGCAACCGCCAGACCATCAACGTCGAAGACATCGACGAGCTGAAGGGGTAGTTCATGGAAGGGGTGTATCTCGCCATTCCGCTCGCGCCGCTCGTCGGCGCCATCGTCGCCGGCCTGTTCGGTGGCCGCATCGGCCGGCGCGGCGCGCACAGCGTCACCATTGCCGGTGTGGGTATCGCCTTCCTGTTGTCGCTGTGGGTGTTCAAGCACCACGTTCTCGACGGCGCGCCGGACTGGAACGGCCCGGTCTACACCTGGCTGGTCTCCGACGGCATTCGCTTCGAGATCGGCTTTCTGATCGACCACCTCACCGTGCTCATGATGACGGTGGTCACCTTCGTCTCGCTGATGGTGCACATCTACACCATCGGCTACATGGCCGACGACGAGCACAACTGGCCGCAAGACAGCCGCATGCGGCGCAACAGCTACCAGCGCTTCTTCAGCTACATCGCGCTCTTCACCTTCTCCATGCTGATGCTGGTGATGTCGAACAACTTCCTGCAGCTGTTCTTCGGCTGGGAGGCCGTGGGCCTGGTCTCCTACCTGCTGATCGGCTTCTGGGCCACGCGCGAATCCGCCATCTTCGCCAACCTCAAGGCCTTCCTGGTCAACCGCGTGGGTGATTTCGGCTTCCTGCTCGGCATCGCCGCCGTGCTGATGCACTTCAACAGCCTGGACTATCAGGACGTCTTCGCCGCCGCGCCGGCCATGCGGGACGTCACCGTCGAGATCTTCGGCGGGCAGGCCTGGTCGCTGATGACGGTGATCTGCGTCCTGCTCTTCGTCGGCGCCATGGGCAAGTCCGCCCAGGTGCCGCTGCACGTGTGGTTGCCGGACTCCATGGAAGGCCCGACCCCCATCTCGGCCCTGATCCATGCCGCCACCATGGTCACCGCCGGCATCTTCATGGTGGCCCGCATGTCTCCCCTGTTCGAACTGTCGGAGACCGCGCTCTCCTTCGTCATGGTGATCGGGGCACTGACGGCCTTCTTCATGGGGCTGCTCGGCCTGGTCCAGAACGACATCAAGCGCGTCATCGCCTACTCGACGCTCTCCCAGCTCGGCTACATGACCGTGGCGCTCGGCGCCTCGGCCTACGCCGCCGGTATCTTCCACCTGATGACGCACGCCTTCTTCAAGGCCCTGCTGTTCCTCGGCGCCGGTTCCGTCATCATCGCCATGCACCACGACCAGGACATGCGCCACATGGGCGGCCTGCGCCGCTACATGCCGATCACCTGGATCACGACGCTGATCGGCGCGCTGGCGCTGATCGGCACGCCCTTCTTCGCCGGCTACTATTCCAAGGACAGCATCATCGTGGCGGTCGGCCACTCGCAGCTGCCGGGGGCCTCGCTGGCCTACGCCGCGGTACTCGGCGGGGTTTTCGTGACCGCACTCTACACCTTCCGCATGTACTTCCTGGTCTTCCATGGCAAACCGCGCATGGACGAACACACGCGCGAGCACCTCCACGAGTCGACGGCGGTGGTGACCTTGCCGCTGATCCTGCTCGCGATCCCGTCCATTCTGGCCGGCTATCTGATCGAGCCCGTGCTGTTCGGCGATTTCTTCAAGGGCGTGATCGCCGTGCTGCCCGAGCACGATACCCTCGCGCCACTGGCCGAGGAGTTCCACGGCATCCTGCCGTTCACCCTGCACGGCTTCACGGCGCCGGCCTTCTGGCTGGCGATTTCCGGTGTCGTGGTGGCCTGGTATCTCTATCTGCTGCGTCCCGAACTGCCGGAGCGGATCCGCAGGCAGGCGGGCGTGCTCTACGAGGTGCTGGCGAGGAAATACTATTTCGACGACTTCAACGAGGCCGTGCTGGCGAAGGGCACCCGCGGCGTGGGCTATTTCCTGTGGCACATCGGCGACCGCCTGATCATCGACGGCCTGATCGTCAACGGCAGCGCCTGGGTGGTGGCGCGCACCGCCGCCATCGCCCGGCATCTGCAGACCGGCTATCTCTACCACTACGCCTTCGCGATGATCCTGGGTCTGTTGCTGCTCGTGACCTGGACAGTCTTTCTGCGCTAAGGGACAGCCATGACGACCGACTTCCCGATACTGTCACTGCTCATCTGGCTGCCCATCCTGGGCGGTTTCTTCACGCTGGCCGCCGGCGACCGCGAGCCCTGGGGGGCGCGCACGACCGCGCTGATCGTCTCGGTGCTCACCTTCCTGCTGAGCCTGCCGCTCTGGTTCGGCTTCGACACCGGCACCGCCGAGATGCAGTTCACGGAGGCGGTGTCCTGGATCGAGCGCTACAACGTCTGGTACCGGCTGGGTGTGGACGGCATCTCCATGCCGCTCATCCTGCTCACCACCTTCACCACCGTGCTCGTGGTGCTGGCCGGCTGGCGGGTGATCCGCAGGCACGTGCCGCAGTACATGGGGTCCTTCCTGATCATGGAGGGGCTCATGATCGGCGTCTTCAGCGCCCTGGACGGCGTGCTCTTCTATCTGTTCTGGGAGGGCATGCTGATCCCGATGTTCCTGATCATCGGCATCTGGGGCGGGCCTCGGCGGGTCTACGCCACCCTCAAGTTCTTCCTCTACACCTTCCTGGGCTCGGTCTTCATGCTGGTCGCCCTGATCTACATGTATTTCAAATCGGGCAGTTTCAGCATCCTCGATTTCCACACGCTGCCGCTGGGCATGACCGAGCAGGTGCTCATCTTCCTCGCCTTCCTGCTGGCGTTCGCCGTCAAGGTACCCATGTGGCCGGTCCACACCTGGCTGCCGGACGCCCACGTCGAGGCGCCGACCGGCGGCTCCGTGATCCTGGCCGCCATCATGCTCAAGATCGGCGGTTACGGCTTTCTGCGCTTCTCGCTGCCGATCACGCCCGATGCCAGCCAGGCGCTGGACTGGCTGGTGATCGCCCTGTCGCTGATCGCCATCGTCTACATCGGCTTCGTGGCCATCGTGCAGGAGGACATGAAGAAGCTGATCGCCTATTCCTCGATCGCCCACATGGGCTTCGCCACGCTCGGCTTCTTCCTGGCGTTCGCGATCCTGGAGGCCAGCGGCAGCCTGCAGGGTGCCCGCCTCGGGATCGAGGGCGGCATGGTGCAGATGGTCTCCCACGGTTTCATCTCGGGCGCGCTCTTCCTCTGCATCGGTGTGCTCTACGACCGCATGCACACGCGCCGCATCGCGGACTACGGCGGTGTGATGAACCGCATGCCGTTGTTCGCCGGTTTCATGGTGCTGTTCGCCATGGCCAACTCGGGGCTGCCCGGCACCTCCGGTTTCATCGGCGAGTTCATGGTGGTGCTGGCCAGCTTCAAGGCCAGCTTCTGGTACGCCTTCCTGGCCGCCACCACCCTGATCCTGGGCGCAGCCTACAGCCTGTGGCTGGTCAAGCGCGTCATCTTCGGACCGGTGGCCAACGAGCAGGTGGCGGCGCTCGAGGACATCGACCGGCGCGAGGGATTCATTCTGGGCGCCCTGGCGCTGGCCGTGCTGGCGCTCGGCATCTGGCCGGACCCCCTGCTCGAGGTGATGCATGCCAGCGTCCAGAACCTGCTCGACCATGTGATGGTGTCCAAGCTTTGAGGTGGATGTGACGATGCCCTTCGAACCGAAGCAGTTCCTGCCGCTCGTGCCCGAGATCGTGCTGCTGACGCTGGCCTGCGCGGTCATGCTCATCGATCTCGGCATCCGGCAGCGCAACCGGGTGGTGACCTACTGGCTGGCGCAGTTCACCGTTTTCGCCACCGCCTTCGCCATCTGGCTGGTGTCGGATCTGGCCACGGCGATCGTGCTCAACGGCACCTTCGTGCTGGACCCCATGGCCGTCGGCGCCAAGTACTTCGTCTGTCTGGTGACGTTCGCCGTCTTTCTCTACTCGAAGGACTATCTGAGCGATCGCTCGCTGTTCAAGGGCGAATACTACGTCCTCGGCCTGTTCGGCCTGCTGGGCATGATGATCCTGATCTCGGCGGCCAGTCTGCTCACGCTCTATCTGGGGTTGGAGCTGCTCGCGCTCTCGCTCTATGCCATGGTGGCCTTCGATCGCGACAATGCCGTCGCCTCCGAGGCGGCCATGAAGTATTTCGTGCTGGGCGCCATGGCCTCCGGCATGCTGCTCTATGGCATGTCCATCCTCTATGGCATCACCGGCTCCCTGCAGCTGGAGGACATCGCCTCCGTCTCCCTGCGTGACGAGGAACACCGGCTGGCGACCGCCTTCGCCCTGTCCTTCATCGTCATCGGCATCGGTTTCAAGTTCGGCGCCGTGCCTTTCCACATGTGGGTGCCGGACATCTACCAGGGCGCGCCCACCAGCGTCACCCTCTATATCGGCAGCGCGCCCAAGATCGCCGCCTTCGTGCTGGCCATGCGCCTGCTGGTCGACGGGCTGGCCGCCACCCGGCCCGACTGGTCGCAGATGCTGGCCGTGCTGGCTGTTCTCTCGCTGGCGATCGGCAACGTGGTGGCCATCGCCCAGACCAACATCAAGCGCATGCTGGGCTATTCGACCATCTCGCACGTAGGCTTCCTGCTGCTCGGCCTGCTGGCCGGGACCGATTCCGGCTATGCCTCGGCCATGTTCTATGCCGTCACCTACGCCATCACGGCGGCTGCCGGCTTCGGCGTCATCATCGCGCTGTCCCGCAAGGGCTTCGAGGCCGAGCGCCTGGACGACTACCGGGGGCTCAACGACCGCCATCCCTGGCTCGCCTTCCTCATGATGCTCGTCATGTTCTCCATGGCGGGTGTGCCGCCCATGGTCGGGTTCTTCGCCAAGCTGGCAGTGATCGAAGCCGTGATCGAGGCGGGGCAGGTCTGGCTGGCCGTGGTGGCCGTGTTCTTCTCCGT
>JALVEM010000038.1 GCA_027030825.1 Thiohalobacter sp. | reverse complement strand
GCCACCAAGCTGCACACGCTCTACGACCGGATCGGGCTGATCGAGACCCGTTTCGCGGCGCTGCGCTCGCAGCTCGAGATCGAGCATCTCCGCTCCGAGCCGGACGGGCAGGACGGTGACGACCTGGCCCGCCAGCGGCGGCGGCAGGCGCTGGAGGCACGGCTGGCCGAGCTCGACGAGGCGCTGGATTTTCTCCGGCAGTGCAACAGGGGCGCCGAATTCATGGACGAGGCCGATCGCGAGCGGGTGCGCGAGATCGGCCGCTGGACCTGGCTCGACCACGAGGGCCGCGAACGGCCGCTGCTCACGGACGAGGAGATCGAATGCCTCACCATCCCGAAGGGGACCCTGACACCCCGCGAACGCGAGATCATCAACAACCACATCGTGGTCACCCAGCGCATGCTCGAGCAGCTCCCCTTCCCGAAGCACCTGCGCAACATTCCGGAATATGCCGGCGGCCACCACGAACGGGTCGACGGGAAAGGCTATCCCAGGGGGCTGACCCGCGAACAGCTCTCCGTGCCGGCACGGATCATGGCGATCGCCGACGTCTTCGAGGCGCTCACCGACCGCGACCGGCCCTACAAGACCGGCAAGACGCTGTCGGAAGCGCTCGACATCCTGCGCCGCATGCGGGACGACGGCCACATCGATCCGGACCTGTTCGAGGTGTTCGTGCGCGAGCGGGTCTATCTCGAATACGCGCGGGAATATCTCGACGAGAGCCAGATCGATCTCGATGAATCGGCAGTAGAAGCAGAATATCCGAATATAAAACTAAGCTAATAACTTTTTGAAAATCAAGGAAAACTTTTCCGCTTGATCTGGATCAATGCGCTTGAACCGGATCTTTTCCCGCGCTAGCATGGCGGGCATGCATACCATCTGTCCCGCATGTGCCGCCAACCCGGAAGACAGCCGACATTCCGCGACGGTCCGGGAATTCCACATTCATCCGAATCGTTCCCTGAGCGGAAGCGGGGCGGCCTTCTCGGTGCTGGTCATCGGATTGTCCATGGTGACCGTGTCCGGCTACTTCGCCAGTCTGGGCGGCTGGTTCGTGCTGCCTTTCGCCGGTGCCGAACTGGTGCTGCTGGCCTGGGCGGTCCATCGGGTGCAGCGGGCCGCGCGCGTCAGGGAACGGGTGCTGTTCGGCGACGGTCGGGCACGGGTGCTGGTGGATAGGCCGGGCGCCGGGGAGACCCTGGTCTGGGACACGCCGCTGGCGTGGACGCGCGTGCGGCTGTGGCGCGATCCGCGGGGGTGGTATCCCAGCCGTCTGCTGCTTCGCCATGCGGGCAGGGAGATCGAGATCGGACGCTGTCTGATCGAGGAAGAGAGGGAGTCGCTTGCCAACGTGCTGTGCGAGCTTTCCACCGAAGGAGGGGAACGGCCGCTGCCCTGATCGGGCCTGGCGGCGGCGCGGGATGCGCCGCCGTACAGGCCGGTTTTTTCCGCCCGCGCTGCAGGCGGGGGCATGACGAACGAGACGACCGGACGCGAGATCCGGCAACGACGAGGAGTGACTGACACCATGCGGATGAAGAAGTGGAGGGGATGGCTTGCCTTCGGGCTGCTGACCGGCATCGCACCGGTGGCCCTGGCCGAGTATGGACTCAACTTTCCCGAGCCGGCCACGCCGATCGCCCGCGAGATCTTCGATCTTCACATGCTCACCACGAAGATCGTCACGGTGCTGATGATCATCGCCATGGCGATCATCTTCTATTCCGTCTATACGCATCGCAAGAGCCGCGGCTACCAGCCGGACCTGCATTTCCACAAGGGATGGTTCGGCACCTGGTCCTGGGTGCTGGTGCCGGTCATGGTGCTCGGCATCGACCTGACCATCGCCGGTTCGGCCCAGTCGGCCCTGGAGAGGATGTGGGACGCGCCCAAGAAGCGCTGCACCGCGGATTCCCCGCCCGAGGAGAAATGCTACGACATGATCGTCAAGGTCATCGGGCACCAGTGGTGGTGGGAGTTCCAGTATCCGGACGAGGGCATCATCGTCGAGAGCCGCTTCGTCCCGAAGGAGAAGGCCGGTGACCTCTATCTGCGCGAGGTGGACAACCCGCTGGTGCTGCCGGTCGGAAAGAAGATCCGTTTCCTGCACACTTCGGCCGATGTCAATCACGCCTTCTGGGTGCCGGAGCTCGGCATGAAGAAGGACGCCATCGCCGGCTACATCACCGAGACCTGGGCCCAGCTCGACCGCGAAGGCACCTTCCGCGGCCAGTGCGCCGAGCTGTGCGGCACCTGGCATGCGCGCATGCCCATCGTGGTCGCCTCGGTCAGCGAGGACGAATTCAGGGAATGGGTGGCCATGAAGCAGGAGGAGAAGGCCCGGGCCGCGGCCGAGGCCTCCGCCGACAAGGTCTGGAGTCGTGACGAGCTGATGGCGAAGGGCAAGACCGTGTACGAGACCAAGTGCGCCGCCTGTCATCAGGTGACGGGTCTCGGGCTGCCGCCGGCCTTCCCGCCGCTCAAGGGCAGCAAGATCGCCACCGGCCCCCTTGGCGACCATATCCGCCTGGTGCTCGACGGCAAGGGCAACATGCCTGCCTGGGCCAGCCTGAACGATCTGGAACTGGCCGCGGTGATCACCTACGAGCGCAACGCCTGGGGCAACGACACCGGCGACGTGGTGCAACCTGCCGATATCCGCGCGGCACGCTAGATCGAACCGACCGAATGCCAGATGGAGGAGAGTGAACCATGACTGCTGCAACCATGACTCACGACGAGGCGCATCACGGACCGCCGAAGGGCATCAGGCGCTGGCTGTTCAGCACCAATCACAAGGACATCGGCACCATGTACCTGGTGTTCGCCCTGATCATGCTGTTTCTGGGCGGGCTCTCGGCCATGGCCATCCGCGCCGAGCTCTTCATGCCGGGCATCCAGCTGCTCGAGCCGGATCTATACAACAACATCGTCACCAATCACGCCTACATCATGATCTTCGGCGCGGTGATGCCGGCGGCCGCGGGTCTCGCCAACTGGATGATTCCGCTCATGATCGGCGCTCCGGACATGGCGCTGCCGCGCATGAACAACCTGAGCTTCTGGATCCTGCCGGCGGCGGCCGTGATGCTGGTGCTGTCCTTCATCGTGCCCTTCTTCCCCGAAGGCGGCAGCCAGATCAACACAGGCTGGACGATCTATCCGCCGCTGTCGGTCAAGGTCGGCCCGGCGATGGACTTCCTGATCTTCGCCCTGCACCTGCTGGGTATCTCCTCGGTGCTGGCTTCGATCAACATCATCGTCACCATTCTCAACATGCGCGCCCCGGGCATGACGCTGTTCAGGATGCCCATGTTCTGCTGGACCTGGCTGGTGACGGCCTTCCTGCTGATCCTGGTCGTGCCGGTGCTGGCCGGCGGCATCACCATGCTCCTGTTCGACCGCCACTTCGGAACCAGCTTCTTCGACGCGGCCGGCGGCGGTGACCCGGTCCTGTTCCAGCACCTGTTCTGGTTCTTCGGACATCCCGAGGTATACATCCTGCTGCTGCCCTCCATCGGCGTGCTGGCCCAGGTCATCCCGACCTTCGCTCGCAAGCCGCTGTTCGGCTACAAGTCCCTGGTCGGGGCCATGCTGATCGTGGCCACGCTCGGCATGGTGGTCTGGGCGCACCATCAGTACACCATCGGCATGTCGATGGGGGCGGTCAACTACTTCATGATCGGCACCATCCTCATCTCCATCCCGGTGGGGCTCATGGTGTTCAATTTCATTGCCACCATGTGGCGCGGCTCGATGACCTTCGAGACCCCCATGCTGTTCGCGGTCGCCATCCTCGTGATGTTCACCTTCGGCGGTCTGACCGGCGTCATGCTGGCGGTGATTCCGGCCGACATCCAGTACCACGACTCCATGTTCGTCGTGGCCCACTTCCATTACGTCCTGCTGCCGGGCGCCGTGTTCGGACTGTTCGCGGGCGTCTTCTACTGGCTGCCCAAGTGGACCGGGCACATGTATGACGAGAAGCTGGCGAAGCTGTTCTTCTGGATCAACGTGATCGGCTTCAACATCACCTTCTTCCCGCAGCACTTCCTGGGACTGGCGGGCATGCCGCGGCGCATCGTGGACTACAACATGGCGTTCACCGAGTTCAACATGATCTCGTCGATCGGCGCCCTTATCTTCGGCCTGAGCCATCTGCTGTTCCTCTACATCATCGTCAAGACGATTCGGGGCGGCAAGAAGGCCGAGGCCAGGGCCTGGGAAGGCGCCGAGGGACTGGAGTGGGAAGTGCCTTCGCCGCCGCCCTTCCATACCTGGGAAACGGCGCCGGTCGTTCGATGACGACCGGCGGGGGCGAGGGCATGAACGATCCGCGCGAGAATCCGCGGCTGCGCCGGCGCAATCTGCTGCTGGCCTGGCTGCTGGGCATCTTCGCCGTGCTCGTCATGCTCTATTCGATTCGGTTCATCTGGCCCCACGTCGATATCTTCTCGCGCTGATGGGTGTTCGCAGGGAGAACAACCGCAGGACGGCCTGGCTGCTGGGGGGGGTCGCTGCCGGCATGGTGGCGTTCAGCTTCGCGCTGGTGCCGCTCTACGGTCTCTTCTGCAAGGTCGTGGGAACCACCACGATCGGCGCGAGGGCCGGCGCGGCGCCGGCACCGCCTCCGGATGTCGCGCCACAGGATCGCTGGGTGACCGTCGAATTCGATGCGGTGGTGTCCGACGGTCTGCCCTGGGAGTTCCGGCCGATGCAGAAGTCGATGCGCGTCCGTGTGGGCGAGCGGGCCATGGTGAAGTATCTGGCGCGCAACCTGTCCGACCGTCCCGTCGAGGCCCAGGCCATTCCGGCCGTCACTCCCTGGCAGGTCACGGGCTATCTGCAGAAGCTGGAATGCTTCTGCTTCAACCGCCAGGTGCTCGCGCCCGGCGAGGCCAGGGAAATGCCGCTGTATTTCTACGTCTCGCCCGATCTGCCGGCGGAATACGGCAGCCTGATTCTCTCCTATACCTTCATGAATACGCACCGTCTCGCCATGCGGCCGGAGTGACGATCCGCCCGAGGCGCCGGAACACAAGGAGGATGCGATGACAACGTCGACTGGTCATGACCACTACTACATTCCGGAACCGAGCCGCTGGCCGGTGATCACCATGCTCGGGGTGTTCTGCATCCTGTTCGGTGCCGCCCTGTGGATGAATCACTTCGGATTCGGCAAGTATTTCGTGGCGCTCGGTCTGCTGATCATGGCCACGATCTTCTACGGCTGGTTCTCGGACGTGATCCACGAGAATCTCTCGGGATACTACAACGAGCAGGTGGACCGCTCCTTCCGTCTCGGCATGATCTGG
>JALVEM010000037.1 GCA_027030825.1 Thiohalobacter sp. | reverse complement strand
TCCGCCGACACCTTCGTCAGCGCCGCCGTCAACGTCGTCTTCCCATGGTCCACGTGACCAATCGTACCCACGTTCACGTGCGGCTTCGTACGCTCAAACTTTTCCTTGGACATGCGTGATCTCCCGGATCGATGTACTCGCAAGCTGTCGGCGAGGCCCCTGGGGAACCCCGCCACCGGACCAGGCCGGCACGAAATTGGAGCCCATAACCGGACTTGAACCGGTGACCTCTTCCTTACCAAGGAAGTGCTCTACCGACTGAGCTATATGGGCCTTGTCTCCGCCCCCGCGCCGAGGCACGGGAGCCGTATCTGGAGCGGGTGATGGGAATCGAACCCACATCATCAGCTTGGAAGGCTGAGGTTCTACCATTGAACTACACCCGCAGGTGCAGGGCCACACCACCCGGCCGCGCCGGTCCCAATGATAACGCCAACCGGCCGACGTTGAACCTCTCCCGGGACCCCGCCGCGGCGCGCCCGGATGTCGGTGCCCGGCGACAGCCAGCCGCCGGCGAACCCTGAAACTGGTGGAGGGGGGAGGATTCGAACCTCCGAAGGCGGAGCCAGCAGATTTACAGTCTGCCCCCTTTGGCCACTCGGGAACCCCTCCTCGAGCGAAGCCGGGTATTTTCATGACCCGAACCGCGGGTGTCAAGGGCATGCGCGATCCCGGGCGGCCCTGCGGGTGCCGCACGCCACCGGTTCTGGTAGGATTACCCGGTCTCGGGTGCTGGATCACGCCCGCAGGATAACTCGAATCGACACGAATCAGGTAGGGAAAACAACAGCATGAAGGTCACCATCTACGGCTCCGGATACGTCGGACTGGTCACGGGCGCCTGCCTCGCCGAGGTCGGCAACGAAGTCATGTGCATGGATGTGGATCGGGACAAGATCGCCATGCTCAAGGCGGGCCGCATCCCCATCTACGAACCCGGCCTGGAGCCCATGGTGAAGGAGAACGCCGCCGCCGGCCGCCTCTCGTTCACGGACGATCCGGACGAGGCCGTCGATCACGGCCTGTTCCAGTTCATCGCCGTGGGCACCCCGCCCGACGAGGACGGCTCGGCCGATCTGCGCCACGTGCTCGCGGTGGCGCGCACCATCGGCGAGCGCCTGCGCGAATACCGGATCGTGGTGAACAAGTCGACCGTCCCGGTCGGTACTGCAGACCGCGTCCGGGAGACCATTCGGGAGACACTGGCCGAGCGCGGCGTGGAGGTCGAATTCGACGTCGTCTCCAATCCGGAGTTCCTCAAGGAAGGCGCCGCGATCGACGACTTCATGCGCCCGGACCGCATCGTGGTGGGCACCGACAACCCGAGAACCACGGAGCTGCTCAAGGCGCTCTACGCCCCCTTCAACCGGAACCACGACCGGCTGCTGGCCATGGACATCCGCTCGGCGGAGCTGACCAAGTACGCCGCCAACGCCATGCTCGCCACCAAGATCAGCTTCATGAACGAGCTGTCCAACCTCGCCGAGCGTCTGGGCGCCGACATCGAATCGGTGCGCAAGGGCATCGGCTCGGATCCGCGCATCGGCTACCAGTTCATCTATCCCGGCGCCGGCTACGGCGGTTCCTGTTTCCCCAAGGACGTCAAGGCGCTGGAACGCACCGCCCGGGAGGTCGGCTACGAGGCCCGGCTGCTGGGCGCGGTCGAGGCGGTCAACGAGCGCCAGAAGCGGGTCCTGTTCGAAAAGCTCGAGTCGCATTTCGGCGAGCTCGCCGGCAGGACCATCGCACTGTGGGGGCTGGCCTTCAAGCCCAACACGGACGACATGCGCGAGGCCTCCAGCCGGGTGCTGATGGAGGCCCTCTGGGACGCCGGCGCCCGGGTTCGCGCCTACGACCCGGTGGCGATGAACGAATGCCGGCGCATCTACGGCGAACGCGACGATCTCGAACTCTGCGAGAGCGCCCAGTCGGCCCTGGAGGGGGCGGATGCGCTGGTGGTCATCACCGAATGGAAGCAGTTCCGGAGCCCGGATTTCCAGCAGATCGCCCGGAAGCTGCGGGAGCCGGTCCTGTTCGACGGCCGCAACATCTACGATCCGAAACTGGTCGCCTCGGCCGGGCTGACCTACTACTCGATCGGCCGCCGCCCCGTGGTGCCGACGGCCGGCGAGGCGTGAACCGTCCCGCTCATTCCCCGAGCAGGCGGCATTCGTAGACCGGCGGCTCGCCTGCCAGGCGCAGGATGTCGCCCACGTGCACGCCGAACCGCCCACGGCGGCGGTCGGCGAAATAGAGCCGCAACGTCTGCCGGACCACCTCGAAGGCCAGCGAATCCCAGGGAATCTCCGCCTCCGACATCCACCGTACCTCCAGGCTCTCGGCGCCGGGGCCGAAACCCGGGCGCACGAGACGGGCCCGGAACAGCATGTAGACCTGATCGATGTGGGGCAGGCTGAGCACGGAGAAGAGCGCTGTCGGGCTGACCTCGGCCTGCGCCTCCTCGCGGGTCTCGCGGGCCGCCGCCGCCTCCACCGTCTCGCCGTTCTCCATGAATCCCGCCGGCAGGGTCCAGAGCCCGTAGCGCGGCTCGATGGCCCGCCGGCACATGAGCACCCGCCCGTCGTCCTCGACGATGCAGCCCGTCACGATGCGGGGATTCTGGTAGTGGATGAAGCCGCAGACCGTGCAGACGTGACGTTCACGATTGTCGCCTTCCGGCACGAGGCGCGTCACCTCGGCCCCGCACCGGGAACAGTATTGCATCCTTCCTCCCGAGGATCGCCGAATCTCCTGCGGGCAATACTGCCCGTCACGGCGGTCGCCGACAAGCCGTTTGACCCGCCGTCGAGGGTGTGATTACCTTGCTCCATCCCCGGGAGCCCCTTCGATGAAAAAACCGCTCTGGCTCTTGCTGCTGCCGGCCCTGCTCGCCGGCGCCTACTTCCATCTGAACAAGCCCGAACCGGTGACCGTGACCACGGCGACCGTCTCGACCGGCCGCGTGGAGGACATCGTCACCAACACCCGGGCCGGCACCCTGAAGGCCTGCCGGCGCGCCCGCCTCTCGCTGGCCACGGGCGGCCAGATCGCGAGCCTGCCGGTCCGCAAGGGGGAGCGGGTCGAGAAGGGCCGCCTGCTGGTCGAACTGTGGAACCGGGATCGCCGGGCCAGCCTGGCGCTGGCGCGCGCCCGGGAGAAGGTCGCCCATGCCCGGGCGCGCGAGCAGTGCGCGCCGGTGGTGGCCGCCTACCGTGAACTGGTGCGCCTGCAACGCCTGGTGAAGGAAAAGGCGGCCAGTCGCCGTCAGCTCGACCAGGCCAGGGCCGAGGCGGACAGCCGTCAGGCGGCCTGCGAGGCTGCCCAGGCCGAGCTGCGCGTCGCGCAGGCCCGCGTGGAGGCAGCAGAAGCGGCACTCGAACAGACCCGCCTGCTGGCGCCCTTCGCCGGCATCGTCGCCGAGATCAACGGCGAGCTGAACGAATACGTCACCCCTTCGCCGGTGGGCGTGGCCACGCTGCCGGTGATCGACCTGCTCGATCCCGGCTGTCTCTATGCCAGCGCGCCCATCGACGAGGTCGAGGCCCCCAGGCTCGAGACCGGTCTGCCGGCGCGAATCCATATCGACGCCTTCTCCGGCCGTCCCTTCCCGGGCCACGTCAGGCGCATCGCCCCCTATGTCCAGGAGCGCGAGAAGCAGGCCCGCACCGTCGAGGTCGAGGTCGATTTCGACACCCTGCCGGAGAAGGTCACGCTCCTGCCGGGCTACACCACGGACGTGGAGATCCTGGTGGCGGCCCATGACGCGGCGCTGCGCATTCCCACCGAGGCCCTCGTCGACGGCCGCCACGTGCTGGTGGTGAACGGCAACGGCAGACTCGAACGGCGCAGGGTCCGCACCGGCCTGTCCAACTGGGAATGGACCGAGGTGCTCGACGGCCTGGCGGCGGGCGAACAGGTGGTTCTCGAGGTCGAACGCAGGGACCTCGTGCCCGGCATGCCGGTCCGGGCCCGCCCGCGCGAGGATGCCGCCCGATGATCCGGCTCGAACACGTGAGCCGCATCTATCCGGTCGGTGAAGCACGGGTCCACGCCCTCGACGACGTGAACCTCGTCATCGAACGCGGCGAATATCTGAGCGTCATGGGGCCCTCGGGCTCCGGCAAGTCGACCCTGCTGCACATTCTCGGCCTGCTCGACCGGCCCGATGCCGGTCGCTACCTCTTCCGCGGCGAGGACACGGCCGGACTGGACGAACGCCGGCTCGCCCGCCTGCGGCGCCGGCACATCGGCTTCGTCTTCCAGTTCTTCCACCTCGTGCCCAGGCTGACCGCTCTCGGCAATGTCGAGCTGCCCATGATGCTCGACGGCCGGCCGCCCGCCCGGCGACGCGAACGCGCCATGCAGCTGCTCGAGGCGGTCGGACTCGGCGACCGCGCCCGGCATCGACCCGATCAGCTCTCCGGGGGACAGCGACAGCGGGTCGCGATCGCCCGGGCGCTCGCCCTGGATCCCGAACTCCTGCTGGCCGACGAGCCGACCGGCAATCTCGACCGCCAGGCGGGGCGCGAGATCGTCGAGCTGCTCGAATCCAGCGTCCGGGACGGCAGGACGCTGGTGCTGGTCACGCACGACCCGGAACTGGGCGCCCGCGCACCGCGCCGGATCCAGATGCGCGACGGTCGCATCCGGTCGGACACCCGCCAGGAGGGGGCGCATTCCCATGCGCTGGCGTGACATTCTCGCCTACGCGCTCGGCAACCTGCGCTTCAACCCGCTACGCACGGCCATGATGACCCTGGCCATGGCCATCGGGGTGGCGGCCGTGCTCACCCTCACCGCCCTGGGCGACGGTGCGCGCCGCTACGTGATCGGGGAATTCTCGGCGCTGGGCACCCACCTGCTCTTCGTCCTGCCCGGACACTCCGAGACGCGCGGGCTGAACCTGGCCGCCGGCCTGACCGAATCCGTCCGCCCTCTGACGCTGGCGGATGCCGAGGCCCTGCGCCGGTCGCCCCTGGTCCGCGCCGTCGCCCCGGTCGTCGTCGGTTCCGCCTATGCCGACGCCGGCGGAGTGGGACGCGATGTCGTAGTGCTCGGCAGCACCGCCGAACTCCTCTCCGTGAGAGAATGGCGCATGCGGCAGGGGCGTTTCCTGCCCGCCGGCGACTGGCGCCAGACCCGCCCTGTCTGCGTGCTGGGCTCGACCGTGGCGCGCGATCTGTTCGGCACCGGACCGGCGGTCGGCCGCTGGCTGCGCCTGGGCGACCGCCGCTTCCGCGTCGCCGGGGTGCTCGCCACCGAAGGCCGCACCCTGGGTTTCGACAACGGCGAACTGGTCGTCATCCCCGTGGCCTCCGCCCAGCGGTTCTTCGATC
>JALVEM010000036.1 GCA_027030825.1 Thiohalobacter sp. | reverse complement strand
GCGCGGCACCTGCCCCTTGCGGCGCGCATCCTGCCGGCGTTTTTCGGTCGGCTGTTCGGTGCGTTCCTGACCGTCCCGGTTCTCAGCCACGCCCGCCTCCGGTCAGCAGAGCGAGAAAACCGAATGCGTCGTCGAGCATGCGCTGGAACTCGGGCAGCAGGGCCGGCAGCGCGAACAGGATCACCGCGAAGCCGAGTGCCAGCGTGGCCGGAAAACCGACCGCGAAGATGTTGAGCTGGGGGGCGGCGCGGGTGATCACCCCGAAGGTGAGATTGGCCAGCAGCAGGGCGGCGACGACCGGCAGTCCGACCAGCACCCCGCCGACGAACATCTGCCCGCCCCACAGGGCCAGCCGCCGGAGATCCTCGGCGCCCAGTCCCAGCGGCGCCACGGGCAAGGTGCGAAAACTCTCGGCCAGCATGGAGAAGAGCATCAGGTGGCCGTCGAGCGCCAGGAACAGCAGGCTCGCCAGGGTCACGTAGTACTGGCTGATCACCGGGACGTTGATGCCGTTCTGCGGATCCACCATCATGGCGAAACCCAGCCCCATGCTCATGCCCACCAGCTGCCCGCCCACCACCAGGGCGCTGAAGACGACCTGCAGCACCAGACCCATGGCGGCGCCGATCAGCAGCTGCTGCCCCAGTATCAGAAGGCCGCCCGGGCTCAGCGGCTCGATCGCCGGCGCCGGCGGCAGCAGCGGCACGACGAGCAGCGTGACGAGCGCCGCCAGCAGGATGCGCACCCGGCGCGGCACGAGACGGCCGCCGAAGACCGGCATCACCAGCAGCATCATGCCGATGCGCGCGAACGGCCACAGCCAGCCGCCGATCCACCCGGCGATCACGTCGGCGTCCACCACCGGCACGGCCATGCCGCTACCCGATCAGGCCCGGTATGTCCCGGAACAGCCGCACCGTGAAGGTCAGCAGCACCTTCAGCAGCCAGCCGCCGGCCACCATGAGCACCACGGCGATGGTGATCAGCTTGGGAATGAAGGTGAGCGTCATCTCGTTGATCTGGGTCGCGGCCTGGAACATGGCGATGATCAGGCCGACGATCAGCGACGAGACGAGCAAGGGCGCAGAGAGCAGCACGGTGACTTCCATCGCCTGGCGACCCACCGTGATCACGGTTTCCGGTGTCATGAACCTTCCCCTAGATGTAGAAACTCGAGGCCAGCGTGCCCATCAGCAGCGGCCAGCCGTCGATCAGAACGAACAGCATGATCTTGAACGGCAGCGAGATGATCATGGGCGAGAGCATCATCATGCCCATGGACATCAGCAGGCTGGCGATCACCAGGTCGATCACCAGAAACGGGATCAGGATCAGAAACCCGATCTGGAAGGCCGTCTTCAGCTCGCTGGTCACGAAGGCGGGCAGCAGCAGCCGGAAGGGCACGTCCTCCGGAGACTCCAGCCGCCCCTCGTAATCGCCCAGCTCCGCGAACAGGGCGATGTCGGTCTCGCGGGTCTGGTGGATCATGAATTCCCGGAACGGCCGGGCGGCACGTTCGAGCGCCTCCTCGGCGGAGAGCTTCTCCTCCAGGTAGGGCGAGACTCCCTGTGTCCAGGCCTCGTGGAAGACGGGCGCCATGATGAAGAAGGAAAGCATCAGGGCCAGTCCGATCAGGATCTGGTTGGACGGCGTCTGCATGGTGCCGAGCCCCTGCCGGAGAATGGCCAGCACGATGACGATCCGGGTGAAGGAGGTCATCATCATCAGGGCCGCCGGCAGGAAGGTCAGCGCCGTCATCAGCACCAGGATCTGCAGGCTCACGCTCCAGGTCTCGTCACCGTTGCCGTCGGTGGTGACCTCGAAGGCAGTCAGTGCCGGTGCGGCCTGGAGCCAGACCGGAAACAGCCACAGAAGCAGCGGAAGCAGACGTTTCATGACGCCCCGCCTCCCTTCATCAGCTCGCGCAGTCGTGCGGAGAAATCCGGCGCGGCCTCGGAAGCGGGGCTGGTCGCAAGCGGCTTCTCCAGCCGGTGCAGGGTACGCACCGTGCCGGGGGCGACACCGATGAGCAGCTGCTCCTCGCCCACCTGGATCAGCACCACCTTCTCGCGGGTGCCCATCGAGAGTCCGCCGAGGATTCGCAGCTGTCCGGAGACGCTCTGCTGCAGACCGGAGAGGCGGCGTGCCAGCCAGGCGAAGAGCAGGATCAGCGCCACCACCAGCACCAGCCCGCCGAGCATCTGCACCAGGGTACCGGTCATCGGCAGATCGCCGACCGCATCGCCGACCACCGGGGACGGCGCCGCCTCGCCGGCCGCCACACCGGTCGAGATCGCATACAGGCACCAGGGAGCGAATCGCATCGTTACCTCAGTTTCTTGACACGCTCGGCCGGACTGATGACATCCGTGAGGCGGATGCCGAACTTCTCGTTCACCACCACCACCTCGCCGTGGGCCACCAGCGTGCCGTTGACCAGCACATCCATCGGCTCGCCGGCCAGCCGGTCGAGCTCCACCACCGAACCCTGGTTGAGCTGCAGCAGGTTGCGGATGCTGATCCGGGTGCGTCCGATCTCCATCGAAATGGTGACGGGAATGTCGAGGATGAGGTCGAGATTCACATCCTCGCTGCCCTGCCCTTCTCCCTCGCTCTGCAGCTCCTCGAGCTCGGCGGTCTGGACGTCGGCCTCCGCACCGGCCTCTTCCTCCAGGGCCGCCGCCCATTCGTCCGCCATCGCCGCCTGGTCCTGGGCTTCCCGGTTTTCCTGATCCTCGCTCATCGTCCTGCCTCCCGGATGCTTCTCCGTTTCACTCCTCGCTGCCGGTGGCTGCGAGCCTGCCGGGCACGATCACGGCCGGAAGGGTCTCGCCCTCGGGCCGCACCGGCTCCAGAATCTGTATGGCCTTGTTGCCGCCGCTCACGCCCAGGCGTCCGCGGAACACGGGGACGCCCTCCACGTCCAGCACCACCGTCTCCGGCATGTCGATCGGGATGATGTCGCCGGGTTTCATCTCCATGAGTTCCCTGAAGCTCACGGTCGTCTCGGCCAGCGTGCTGGAGACCTCGACCATGGCCGATTTCATCTCTTCGCGGATCGCAATGCGCCAGCGTTCGTCGACCTCGCTGCGATCGCTCTGCACGCCGGCATCGAGCAGGTCCCGGATGGGCTCGACCATGGAATAGGGCATGGTCACGTGCAGGGTCCCGCCGCCGCCCTCGAGCTCGACGTGAAAGGTCGAGACCACCACCACCTCGGTGGGGCTCACGATGTTGGCGAACTGCGGATTCACCTCGGAATTCTGGAACTCGAATTCCAGCTCGAGCACGGGCTTCCAGGCGTGCCTGAGATCCTCGAAGGTCAGATCGAGCACGCGCCGGATCACGCGCTGTTCGGTCATGGTGAAATCCCGCCCCTCGATCTTGGTATGAAACCGGCCGTCGCCGCCGAAATAGTTGTCGACGGTGCTGAAGACCAGCTTGGGATCGTAGACGAACAGCGCGGTACCGCGCAGCGGCCGGATCCTGACCAGGTTCAGGCTGGTGGGCACGAACAGGGTGTGGATGTACTCGGAGAACTTGAGCATCTGCACGCCGCCCACCGAGACCTCGACGGAACGGCGCAGCATGTTGAACAGCGAGATGCGGAACTGGCGGGCGAAGCGCTCGTTGATCATCTCCAGCGTGGGCATGCGCCCACGCACGATCCTGTCCTGGCTGGTGAAGTCGTAATGCTGGACCTCGCCTTCCTCGACCCCCTCGTCGGTCTCGGTCTCGACGTCGCCGCTGCCCACGCCATGCAGCAGGGCATCGATTTCTTCCTGTGACAGCAGATCGTTCACGCCGTTGCACCCTGCCTCACTGCATCACGAAACTGGTGAAATAGAGGTTCTCCAGCGTGCCGTCGCCGGTCTGCTCGGCGAGCACCTTGCGCACCTCCTCGAGCGCGGCCTGACGCAGTTTCTCCTTGCCCTCGCGCGTCACGAGCTCCTCTGGCTTCTGGCTGCTGAAGAGCAGGATCAGACTGTTGCGGATGGCCGGCAGATTGTTCTTCACCCGCTCGATGACGGCCGGGTCACGGTCGGCCACCTGCAGCTTGACCTGCATGAAGCGCACGTCGGCGTCGGTGGAAAAGCTCACCACGAACGGCGGCTCGACCGGCTGGTAGATGAGCGGTGCCTTCGATTTGCTCTCCTTCTCGGCAGCAGCAGCCTCTCCCTCGCCGTCGGCGGCTTCCTGCGGCTTGCCGCCGATCACGCCGGTGAAGAACAGCACCGCCACCAGAATGGCGGAGACGACCACGCCCCCGCCGATGGCGATGAACAGCATCTTCTTGCCGCCGCCCTTCTCTTCTGCAAGCTCGACTTCTTTCTCGGCCATGTTCCCGTTCCGTCAGTGATGGACCCTGGCCCGAACGAAGCAAGGCACATGCCAGCCGTCGCATCGAATAAATGCCATACCGATTCAACGAGTTGCAGAACAAAAGGCAGGGAGATGCCGACTCCTTGACGGATTCGCGACCACAGGAGCAGCAGACACCCGGAAGGGCGTCAAGGAATCATTCGACGGAAAGGCAGCGGATCAGCGCAGCAGGGTGTCGGGCGAGAAGCCCTCTTCCTCGAGGATGGTGCGCAGTTTTCTGAGGGCGTCCATCTGGATCTGGCGGACCCGTTCGCGGGTGACCCCGATCTCGCGCCCGACCTCCTCGAGTGTACAGATCTCGCGCCCGTGCAGGCCGAAGCGGCGTTCGACCACGGCCCGCTGCTTGTCGTTGAGGCGCGAGAGCCAGTGCTCCAGGTTGGCCTGCAGATCCTGCCGGGCCAGCAGATCCTCCGGATCCGGGCTCGACTCGTCCGGCAGGGCGTCGAGGAGCGAGCGCCCCGAGTCCTTGCCGCCCACGGGACTGTCGACGGAGGCCGTCTTCTCGTTCAGCCCGAGCATGCGGCGCACGTCCTCGATCGGGCGGTCGAGCAGCTCCGCGATCTCCTCCGGTGTGGGCTCGTGGTCGAGCCGGTTCGCGAGTTCGCGCGCAGCCCGCAGATAGACGTTGATTTCCTTGATGACGTGGATGGGCAGCCGAACGGTGCGCGTCTGGTTCATGATCGCCCGCTCGATGGTCTGGCGGATCCACCAGGTGGCGTAGGTGGAAAAGCGGAAACCGCGTTCGGGATCGAACTTCTCCACCGCCCGGATCAGACCCAGGTTCCCCTCCTCGATCAGATCGAGCAGCGCCAGCCCGCGATGCATGTAGCGGCGCGCGATGCGGACCACGAGACGGAGATTGCTCTCGATCATGCGCTGGCGCGCGGCTTCGTCGCCCTGCTGGGCGCGACGCGCGTAGTAGACTTCCTCCTCGGCGCTCAACAGCGGCGAGTAGCCGATCTC
>JALVEM010000035.1 GCA_027030825.1 Thiohalobacter sp. | reverse complement strand
GTCCGAGGAGACCGACTACACGACCACCCCGTGGCTCAGGCTGGCCCTGCCGGAGCAGAATCCCGACGGTGTGGCCCGCTGGACGCCCGTGACCTTCGACCCCACGCCGCAGAAGTGGCTCATCAGCCGGGTCCGGCCCTTCTACCTGGAAGGCCGCTTCCAGGGGGCATTCGGTCACGACATCTACCTGGACAAGCTCGTCGGGCGTCTGACGGTCGCCGGTCCTGCAGGCAGCCTGCATTTCATTCGCGACGCCGAGGGGCGCCTGATCCTGGCCGAATCACCACGATCGGGCCGGCTGTTCGATCCCGGCGGGCGCAAGGGCGTGGACCTGGCGATGGCGAGGGCGCTTTCCGGGGAGACACCCTGGGTCGAATATCGCGGGGCGCGCTATCTGCGGCTGGATCTGCCCATCGAGCGGTTCGGCTGGGATTTCACCCTGCTGATCCCCGAAGGGGACGTTCTGTCCCCGGTCAACCGCTATCTCGCCATCAATGCCCTCGTGCTGGTCGGTATCGCACTGCTGGTCTCGGTGGCCATCGGCCTGTTCGTGCATTACCGAATCAATACCCGCATCCTTGGACTGGCCAGCGACTTCCGGGCCTTTCGCAACAATCTGTCCCATCGTGCCGAGGTCGAGGGGAACGACGAGATTCGGCAGCTGGCGGACGGATTCAACCGGCTGGCGGACAAGATCGAGGCGGACCATCACCGCATCCGTGCCCATCACGAGGAACTCAAGTACCTGGCCAATCACGACGAGCTGACCGGCCTCAACAACCGCACCGCCATGCGGGCGGATCTGCACAGTCTGATCCAGTCCGAGTCCGTGCCCGCCTTCAGTCTCATCTTTCTCGATCTCGACCATTTCAAGCTCGTCAACGATGTTCTGGGGCACGAGACCGGCGACGAACTGCTGCGCAGGGTGGCCACCAAGATCGCCTGGCTGCTGGATCCACGTGACCGGATCTACCGCCTCGGCGGGGACGAATTCCTGATTCTCAAGCCGGGTGATGCCGCGGCCGCGGAAGTGCTCTGCCGCAAGCTGCTGGAGCTGTTCCGCGAACCCATCGGCGTGCTCGATCGCGAGCTGCACGTCACGCCCAGCATCGGGTACTGCTGCTGGCCGCAGGATGCCGAGACGCCGGAGAGCCTGCTCAAGTGTGCGGATCTGGCGATGTATCATGCCAAGAACGAGGGCCGCAACACCTATGCGCGCTATCGCCCGGAGATGAACTCGGAAATGGACATGCAGTTCAGCATCCAGGGCGAACTGCACCGGGCGCTGGCCAATCGCGAGTTCGTGGCCTGGTGTCAGCCGCAGCACGACATCGCCACGGGCGAGATCGTGGGCGTGGAGCTGCTGGTGCGCTGGCAGCACCCGGAACATGGTCTGCTCACGCCGGACCGCTTCATCGGCGTGGCCGAATCCTCCGGCATCATCGTGGACATCGATCGCGCCATGCTGGAGAACGCGGTGATGCTCCACGAGGCCCTCACGGACCGGGCCCTCTACGGGCTCTCCATTTCCGTGAATCTCTCCGCGCTCAACCTGGCCGCGCGGGATCTGCCCGAAATGCTCGCCGAGGTGATGGGTGACACCGGCCTGCCGGACGACCGCATCGTGCTGGAGGTGACCGAGACCACCGTCATGCAGGACGTGGAATCGAGCGCTGAGCTGTTGCGTGCGCTGCGCTATGCCGGTTTCCAGGTGGCCATCGACGACTTCGGCACCGGCTATTCCTCGCTGGGCTACCTCAAGCGGCTGCCGCTCGACGAACTCAAGATCGATCGTTCCTTCGTCAAGGACATCCTGCGGGACGAGGACGATCTCCGGATCGTCACTTCGGTGATCGAGCTCGCGCACAGCATGGGGCTGCGCGTGGTGGCGGAAGGCGTGGAGGATTGCGAGACCTTCGAGCTGCTCAGGCGCCTGGGTTGTGACATCAGCCAGGGCTACTACCACAGCCGGCCGGTGCCGGTGGAGGAATTCATCGAGATGGTGGCGCGGGCGCAGCAGCGGGCGGTCGTCTGAAAGTGCGCACGGCCCATCCCGGCGGCGACTCTCGACCGCCGGTCATTTGCCCAGGCTGCCGAACACTTCTCTCAACAGCTCGGTGGTCCGGGCGGCCGGATCCCTGCGGATCTTCCGCTCCTCCTCGGCGATCCCGAGGAACAGACCGTCGAGCGCCTTGCGCGTGATGTAGTCGTCCAGGTCGAAGTCCTGCAGCACCCGGTCGGCATAGGGTACCGTGGCGCGGGCCTTCTCGAGCAGCGAGGTGTAGTAGCGCGTGGCGTACGCGCCTCGGACGGCGGTCTTCACGATCGGGTGCAGGCGCTGGTACAGCCTGCTTTCCGTATGCTCGCGGAAATAGCGGGTGGCCGCATCCTCCGGGCCCTCGAGGATCCGGCGGGCATCCTCGATGCGCATCTGCTCGATGGCCTCGATGAAGATGGGAACGGATTCCCTGACCGCCAGTTCCGCGGCGTGGTTCATGGAAGTGACGAAGTCGTCCACCAGATCGCCCTGACCGATCAGGCGCAGCCCCCGGGCCACCGGGTCCAGCGGTTCAGGCAGGTCGATACGTACTACGGGATCCTGCAGAAAACCGCCGTTGCGGCCGAGCCGGGCGACGGCCTCTCGAACCCCTACTTCGAGCGCTTCCTGCAGTGCCTTGACGATCTCGTCCTGGGTCAGTCCGTGGCCTCCCTGTTCTGCAGAGATGTACCTGTGTGTCGATTCGCGGGCCTTGTCGAGCCAGTCCTGCCATCCCGCCGAGGCAGGCAGGGGGGCAGCGAGGTTCGCCACGAGGATGCCGAACAGCCAGAGACGGACGGGTCGCATGTGGTTCCTCCGGTTGTGATCAGTGTGTTTCCAGGCGCTTGAGCTCGCGAACGATGGCATCCACCAGCTCGGCGGCCTGCGTGCTCATCTTCTCCGAGAGGCGATTGCTGTCGCGTTCGCCTTCCACCAGCGGGCGCAGGATGCCGGCGATGCGCGCCATGTCGCCGCCGGCGGCGAGCATCTGGGTGGCCATGTTGCCCAGCATCTGCAGGGCCTGGACGTCGCCGCCACGCGCCGCGTGGATCATGGCCGCCAGCGCCGGGGCGGCGAACGCAGGATCGGCCGAGGCTCGTGGGTCGGGCAGGGAGTCCGGATTCTGGATGCCGCGCAGGATGGATTCCACGATCACCCGGTCTTCCTCGTCCAGCGGGCCCAGTGCGGCCAGCTCGCGTTCGCCGGCGAGGATGCGCCGGATGGCGGCCACCAGCGCAGTCCATTCGTTTTCCTCGGTGATCTTGAGGATCTGCTCCAGATCAGGCACAGAGCCCGGGTTGGCCACCTCGTGCACCACGCGATGGATGAGTCCGGCGTGTGCCCGGCGGATCTGTTCGTCCTTCTCCGGCCACTGGGTCATGGCGATGCCTCCTCGTTTTCATCGCTTTCGTCAGGCTCCGGTGCCGGCGCGGGGTCCTGCCCGGTCGCTGGCCAGGGTTCACCCGAGACCTCGCGCCAGCGGTTGACGACCGCGCAGAAAAGGTCGGCCGTCTTCTCGGCGTCGTAGACGGCGGAATGGGCCTGCTCGCTGTCCCATTCGAAACCGGCGGCCTGTACCGCGCGGGCCAGCACCGTCTGCCCGTAGACCAGCCCCGCCAGGGTGGCCGTGTCGAAGGTGCTGAAGAGATGAAAGGGATTGCGCTTGATGCCGCAACGCTCCACGGCGGCCTTGATGAAGGCCAGGTCGAAGGAAGGGTTGTGGCCGACCAGGATGGCGCGCGAGCAGCCGGTCTCCCGGATCTGCCTGCGGATCGGCTGGAAGATCAGCGACAGGGCCTCCTTCTCCGGCTTGGCGAAACGGAATGGATGCCAGGGATCGATGCCGGTGAAGGCCAGTGCCTTGGGATCCAGGTTGGCGCCTTCGAAGGGTTCGATGTGGACCGAGACGGTCTCGCGCCGGCTCATGTAGCCATCCCCGTCCATGTCGAGCAGCACGGCGGCCACTTCCAGCAGGGCGTCGCGCTTCGAATTGAAGCCGGCGGTCTCGACGTCCACCACCACGGGCAGGAAGCCGCGGAAACGCCGGGCGATGGGAGCCAGGGCCTTCGTCTTGGCGGTATTGCTCATGCCGGCAGGATACCCGAGGTGCCCCGCATTTTCGACCGGCCGGGTGTTGAAGAAGCATTGCGAAATCCGCAGGTGGTGCTGCATGCTGCTCGCCGGAACTCACTCGACGCGAACGCGCCAGGGCATCTGCTCGCCGGCGAACAGGGGCACGATGCGGTCCTTCCCGAAGGGGTATTCCTCGGGCACCGTCCAGGCTTCCCGGACCAGGGTCAGGGTGCCGCTGTTGCGGGGCAGGCCATAGTAGTCCGGGCCGTAGTGGCTGGCGAATGCCTCCAGCCGGTCGAGGGCGCCAGCGTGCTCGAAGGCGAGCGCATAGCACTCCAGCGCCAGCGGTGCGGAGAAGATGCCGGCGCAGCCGCAGGCCGATTCCTTGGCACTGCGGGCGTGGGGGGCGCTGTCGGTGCCGAGAAAGAATTTCGGATCGCCGGAGGTGGCGGCTTCCAGGAGGGCCTCGCGATGACATTCGCGCTTGAGCACCGGCAGGCAGTAGTGGTGTGGCCGCAATCCGCCGGCGAACAGGGCGTTGCGATTGAAGAGCAGATGCTGCGGGGTGAGCGTGCCGGCCACCCGGTCGCCGGCCTCGCGCACGAAGCGTACGCCTTCGCGCGTGGTGACGTGTTCCAGCACCAGCCGCAGGTCCGGATGGTGGTCGAGCAGCGGCTTGAGTTCGCGTTCGATGAACACGGCCTCGCGATCGAAGACGTCCACGTCCGGATCCGTCACCTCGCCGTGTACCAGCAGCGGCATGCCGAGTTCGGCCATCGCGGCCAGGGTGGCGTCGCAGTGGCGCAGATCGGTCACGCCCGCATCCGAGTGGGTGGTGGCTCCGGCCGGATACAGCTTCACTCCGTGCACCATGCCGCTCTCCTTCGCCCGGGCGATCTCTTCAGGCGGCGTGCGATCGGTGAGATAGAGCGTCATCAGGGGCTCGAAAGTCATCCCCTCGGGCAGGGCGGCCAGGATGCGTTCACGGTAGGCCAGTGCCTGCGCTGTCGTGGTCACCGGCGGCTTCAGATTGGGCATCACGATGGCGCGTGCGAACTGCCGGGCCGTGTGGGGCACCACGTCCTGCAGCGCCTCGTCGTCGCGCAGGTGAAGATGCCAGTCGTCGGGGCGGGTGAGAGTGAGGTGCATGGGATGGGAGGATACAGAATGCGGAATGGAGAATACAGAATTCAGAATTCAGAATTCAGTAGCAAGAAGCTGGAAGCTGGAAGCTGGAAGTGAGGAGTGAGGAGTGAGGAGTGAGGAGTGAGGAGTGAGG
>JALVEM010000034.1 GCA_027030825.1 Thiohalobacter sp. | reverse complement strand
TGCCTCCGTGTTGCCCAGTTCCGCATGGACCAGGGCCAGATTGTAATGGGCCGTGGCGTTTTCCGGGTCTTCCCGCAGCACCGCCTCGAATTCGTTGCGGGCCCGTTCCAGGAAGGCGCGCCGCGCCTCCTGCCTCGCGGCCCCCCGCTCGCGGCGGGCGCGTTCGTAGAGGATGCGGCCGAGCCGGTTGCGCATGCGATAGTCGCGCGAAAAGTCGAAGCCGCGTTCGCGGGCACCGGGCAGGTCGTTGCGTACCAGCCGCTCGAGATGGGCGATGGCGGCGTCCGGATTGCCGCGCTCGTGCTCGATCAGGGCGCTGAACCAGGCCAGGGTCCAGGGCGGCGCCGGCGGACTGTGGCTGGCGGCACGGGCCAGGGCCTCGGCCGCCGCATCGAGCCGCCCCTCCTTGTACAGCGCCCGGGCGAGGTTGAGCGGGCCGTCCGGCCGACCCAGCTTCTCTACCTCGCGAAAGGCGGCCTCGGCCTGGCGCAGCTCGCCCCTGTTTGCGCCCCTGTTGCCGGCGCGCAGCAGGCCGATGCCGTAGTCGTTCCAGCGTTCCCAGGCCGGGAGTCCGCGGTCCTGGTCGGGCACGGCCTGGTCCGGCGCCGTGGGCAGGATCACGCGGTCCTCCGCCAGCGTGACGATGGGCAGGTCGTTGCGCGTGAAGGACGCACCCCTGACGTGGCGCATGAGCCGGGTGTCGAACTTGCGGTAGTGCAGCTTCAGCTCGAGGGTGAGCGGGCCATGCACGTCTTTCGGCACGGTGAACCGGTAGTGCACCACGCTCGCCGCCCCGGGCGGTATCTGGTGGTTGTAGAGGGCCACGAAGATGTCCTGGGCATTGCGCCTTTCGATCCGGTGGCCGTTGCGGTCGAGCAGGTAACTGTTGAGGAAGTACGCCCAGGGATCCACGTCGCCATCCGGCGCGAGCCCCCCGGAGCGCGCCAGGATCCGGTCGCCCTCGCGCACCACCATCTCCAGCCAGGGCTCGTTGGAGTCCGCGGTGCCCTGGGTGAAGGCATGGCCCATGCCCACGGTCCGCACCACGGCCTCGATCAGATAGGTGCGGCCGGGCGAGAGCACCGGCAGTTGCGGGCGCAGGGGCGCGAGGAGAGGGGCATCGGTTTCACTGCCCATGCGCAGTCCGAACAGATCCACGCGGGCGGCCTTGCGCAGCATCGCCTCGCGCTGCCGGTTGGCGCTGGAATCCGTGCCAGTGAGCGCCGGCAGCGCCGTGTTCGCGGCGGGGAACAGGTGATCGTGCACCTCGCGCACGCCGTCCCCGTCGAGATCGCGGGCCGCCGGGTCGGCGGCATCCCGGGGCGGCATGTGGCAGCGGGCGCAGCGGTCGACCGCCCGGGCGGGATAGTAGAAGCTGTCGACCCGATGTCCCGAGACGCCGCTCAGCAGGAAACTGTCGTAGTGGTCCTGGCCGCGCAGCCATCGATAACCGTTCAGGGCCTTCGGCAGGTGCACCTTGTGGCAGGCCGAGCAGAATTCGGCGCTGCGCAGCACCGGATGCATCAGGCTGCGCTTGTGAAGCGATGGGCGGGCCTTGATGAGCTGGTTGCCGATGGCGCGCAGCAGCGGGTTGCTGCTGTCGGCGAAGGGGTAGGCCGGCGGAGGCTCGATACGGTAGTCGCCGTTGCCGAGCGGGCCGTTGATCCCCGTGATGGCGTGGCAGGCGAGGCAGGTGACGCCGTCGCCGGCATGGGGATCCCGGTCCGGATCGAAGTCCGGGTCGTCGAACCGGCCCGAGAACAGCAGCACCGGGTCGTGGCAGCCGGCGCACAGCCGGGCGACGGTCGTCTCGCCATCTCGCGCCTTCAGGAACCGGCGGGTTTCCTCCACGCTGAAACGGTAGACCGGATTGCTGAAGGAGCTGAAACGATGGGCGCTGTGTGCATGCTGTTCGAGGACGTCCGCATGGCATTCCCCGCAGGCGGCATCGGTGGAGAGGCGCTCGGCGGGGATCACGGCCGGACTGACGGCGAGAGCCGGCAGAAAGTGACGGTCGAGATCGGTGGCTCGGGCCGGGACGAGCAGATGCAGGGCCAGGGCGATCGCCGTGACGGCCAGCGCTGCGCCGCCCCAGGCGAGGCCGGGTCGCCAGCGCAGCGGCGGGCCGGCGAGACGATGCAGCACGAACAGCCAGGCCACCAGCACGGGGGTTGCAATGTGGATCCACCAGAGCAGGCTGCGCAGGCCGGGGTCGTCGATCTCGAAGAAACCGAACCTCGTGAGCAGGATGCCGGAACCGAGCAGCAGCAGTACCGAGAGATACAGGGCCAGGCCGGCGCCCACCGCATAGCGGTTGACGCGGCGCCAGGCCCAGGCACGGCGCAGGTGCAGGGCGCCGAAGAGGACCGCGGGCGGCGTCAGCAGCAGGCCCAGCACCAGGTGGGCGAGGAAGGCCAGCAGGTAGGGACGGTTCTCGAGCGATGCTCCCGTGAGCCACTCGTACAGGTCGACGGCGGAGAGATAGAGGGTGTCGATCAGGATCAGGCCGGTGAGCGTGAACACGGCCGCGAGCAGGCGTTCGAGCCCGCCCGTGATCACCCGTCGTGGCCTGCCTGCATTCCCCTTCATCATGGACCGCTTCAGGTTTGTATCATCATGATGTGTCGAAATTCTAATTCGTCTGCGCCGGGGTCGGGAGTCTTTCATGTGCGTGGCTTGATCTGGAGCAAGCATCGCGTTGGGCAGGATGCAACTCCTTCCCGCGGGTCGTATATTGCAGGCTGCTGGCTCGCAACCCGGAAATCCGACCCATGAAACGCATTCTTCCACTCCTGCTCGTGGCCGCCGTTCTGGCCGGGGTCGTGTTGTATCGGAACCACCTGCAGGAGGCGCCGGCCGATGAGTCCGCGCTCACCCTTTACGGCAACATCGACCTGCGCGAGATCCGGCTGGCCTTCAACGAGGTGGAGCACGTGCGCGAGGTACGGGTGGAGGAGGGCGACCGGGTGAAGGCCGGGCAGATCCTTGCCACGCTCGACGACGCCACGGCCCGGGCCCGGGTGGCCGAGGCCGAGGCCCGGCTGGCCGCGGGCCGGCAGCGCCTGGCCCGGCTGGAGGCCGGCAGCCGCCCCGAGGAGATCGAACGCGCACGGGCCGAGCTGGCGGCCGCGAAGGCCCGGGCCCGCGCGGCCCAGGATACCCTGAAGCGGCTGGAAGGGCTGTTGAAGCGCAAGCTGGTCTCGCCCGAGGATGTGGAGAATGCACGTTCGCTGGCCGATGCCGCCCGGGCCCAGGCGCGGGCTGCGGCGGCCTCGCTCCGGCTGCTCGAACTCGGACCGCGCAAGGAGGACATCGCCATCGCCCGGGCGGAAGTGGCGGCGCTGGAGGCCGGCCTGCGTCTGGCGCGGCAGCGCCTGGCGGAGACCCGGCTCGTGGCGCCGGTGGCCGGGGTGGTACGGCGCCGCCTGCTGGAGCCGGGCGACCTGGCGAGTCCCCAGGTGCCGGCCATCACGCTCGCCCGGGTGAATCCCGTCTGGGCGCGTACCTATGTGCCCGAACCCCTGCTGGGCCGGGTGAAGCCGGGCATGGCCGCCGAGATCCTCACCGACAGCGCGCCCGGAACGCCCTATCGGGCCTGGGTCGGGTACGTCTCGCCCACGGCCGAGTTCACGCCCAAGAACGTCGAGACCCCCGAGCTGCGCACCCGCCTCGTGTACGAGACCCGTGTCTATGCCTGCAATCCGGACGGTGGCCTGCGTCTGGGCATGCCGGTGACGGTGCGCATTCTGCTCGATGCCCCGCAGGCCGCCCGCCGGCCCGACTGTGGCGATGAGTGAATCCCTGCTCGAATTCTCCGGTGTGACGCGGCGCTTCCGGGCCGGGAAGCGGACCGTCACGGCACTCGACGGCATCGGCTTCCGCCTGCGGCCCGGGCGCGTGACGGGACTGATCGGTCCCGACGGGGCCGGCAAGACGACCCTCATGCGCACCGCTGCCGGGCTGCTGCCGCCCGATGCGGGCACGGTCAGGGTGCTGGGTTACGATGCCGCCACGCAGCCCCAGGCCATCCAGTCGCGGATCGGCTACATGCCGCAGCGTTTCGGCCTCTACGAGGACCTCACCGTGCAGGAGAACCTGGACCTGTATGCGGACCTGCAGGGCATCCCGACCCGAGAGCGGCCCGAGCGCTACGCGCGACTGATGCGCATGACCGGGCTGGCGTCCTTCACGGGGCGGCTGGCGGGCAAGCTCTCCGGCGGCATGAAACAGAAGCTGGGCCTGGCCTGCGCCCTGCTGCGCGAACCGCCCCTGCTGATCCTCGACGAACCCACCGTGGGAGTGGATCCGGTGTCGCGACGCGAGCTGTGGGCCATCATCGACGAGCAGGTGCGCAGCCACGGCATGACCGTGCTGCTCAGCACGGCCTACCTGGACGAGGCCGAGCGCTGTGCCGAGGTCATGCTGCTCGACCACGGCCGCCTGATCGGCCACGCGGCACCGGCGGACTTCGCCGCGCAGGTCGAAGGCCGTGTCTTCACCCTGCGTGGCGTGGCCCTGGCCCCGCGTCGGATCCAGGCCCGCCTGCAGAACGCGCCGGGCGTGCTGGATGCCCTGATCGTCGGCGACCACGTGCGCCTCGTCGTCGCCGACGCCGGGGTGCTGCCCGATGTCCGGGCCCTGTTCCCCGACCAGCCCGAGGCGCGCCTGACACCCGCTTCGCCGCGCTTCGAGGACGCCTTCATCGCCCTGTTGCGGGCCGAAGCGGAGAGCATGGCGGGCGGCGCGGGCCGGGCCGAGGGCGGCACCATGCAGCCGAGCATTGCAGGGAGGCAAAGAAGCCACCAAGGCAAGGATGATGTCGTGATCGAGGTGCGCGATCTGCAGCGGCGTTTCGGGGACTTTCTCGCCGTGAAGGGGGTGAGCTTCTCGGTGCGGCGGGGCGAGATCTTCGGGCTGCTCGGTGCCAACGGCGCCGGCAAGACCACGACCTTTCGCATGCTGTGCGGCCTGCTGCCGCCGTCGGCCGGCGTGGCGCGGGTGGCCGGCCACGATCTGCGCACTGCGGCCGCCCGGGCCCGGTCCCGCATCGGCTACATGGCCCAGCGTTTCTCCCTCTATGGCAACCTCACGGTGTGCCAGAACCTCGAGTTCTTCTCGTCCGCCTACGGTCTCGAGGGCGCGCACCGGCGCGCCCGCGTGGGCTGGGCGCTGGAGGAGTTCGGTCTGTCGGCGTTCCGTGACCTGAACGCGAAGGATCTGCCGCTGGGGTTCAAGCAGCGGCTGGCCTTCGCCTGCGCCCTGATGCACGAGCCGGAGATCCTGTTTCTCGACGAGCCGACCTCGGGCGTGGATCCGCTCGCCCGGCGCGAATTCTGGCAGCGCGTCAACCGGCTGGTGGAGCGCGGGGTCACCGTGCTGGTGACCACCCATTTCATGGA
>JALVEM010000033.1 GCA_027030825.1 Thiohalobacter sp. | reverse complement strand
TGGTGCGGGCCTGGTCCGCGATGGAGCGGGTGATGGCCTGCCGGATCCACCAGGTGGCGTAGGTCGAGAACTTGTAGCCGCGGCGGTATTCGAACTTGTCCACCGCCTTCATCAGGCCGATGTTGCCTTCCTGGATCAGGTCCAGGAACTGCAGGCCGCGGTTGGTGTACTTCTTGGCGATCGAGATCACCAGCCGCAGGTTGGCCTCGACCATCTCCTTCTTGGCGCGGCGCGCCTTGGCCTCGCCGATGGACATGCGGCGGTTGATGTCCTTGATCTGGCTGATGGTCAGCCCGGCCTCCTGCTCGATGGCCACCAGCTTGCCCTGCAGGCGACGGATCTCGGCCTTGTGCTCGGCGAGTGCCTCCGACCAGGGATGCCCGGCCTTGATCTGCTCGTCCAGCCACTGCGGGTTGGTCTCGTTCTCCGGGAAGCTGGCGATGAAGTCCTTGCGCGGCATCTTCGCCTGCGTCACGCAGATGTCCATGATGGCCCGCTCGTTGGTGCGGATGTTCTCGATGAGGTTCCGCAGCGAGTCGGTCATGGTGTCGATGACGCGCGGCGTGAGCTTGAACTCGAGGAACTGCTCGGCCAGTCTGGCGCGGAGTTTCGCGCGGCTCTTGGCGGCCTTGGCCGCGTTGTACTTGCGGAAGGTCTCGCGCAGGGCCGCGACCTTGGCCGCGGTCTCCTCGGGATCGGGGCCGGTGTCGATCACGGCCTCGTCCGCCTCGTCGTCCTCGTCGGCCGAGGCGCTGTTCCGTTCGCCGTTCTCGTCGGGCACGGACTCGGGCGGGGCGGTGGCGGGCGCCTCGTCATCCGGCGTGCGGAAGCCGATCAGCACGTCGGCGAGCCGCGTCTCGCCGGCCTCCACGCGATCGAATTCCTCGAGCAGCAGCCCGATCGAGCGCGGATAGTTGGCCACCGCCTCGAGCACCTGGCGCAGGCCGTCCTCGATCCGCTTGGCGATCTCGATCTCGCCGTCACGGGTCAGCAGTTCCACGGTGCCCATCTCGCGCATGTACATGCGCACGGGGTCCGTGGTCCGCCCGAACTCGCTGTCGACCGTGGCCAGCGCAGCCGCGGCCTCCTCGGCCACGTCCTCGTCGGGCAGCGAGCTGCCGGCAAGCAGCAGGGCATCGGCGTCCGGGGCCTCCTCATGGACGGTGATGCCCATGTCGTTGATCATGTTGATGATATCCTCGATCTGTTCGGGATCGACGATATCGTCGGGAAGGTGATCGTTCACCTCCGCATAGGTCAGGTACCCCTGCTCCTTGCCCTTGGCAATCAGTAGCTTGAGTTGCGATTGCTGCTCTTGATCCATGGTCGTCACTGTCTGCTCTCTGCAGTGTCTCTGAAATTCCGGTGTTCCATATGCGAGAACCGCCAAGCCAGGCGGCCTCGGCGGTTCGGAACACAAACCGCCAGTTTAATTCACAAGGCGTGACATTTCCAGTTGGGGACCCCGCCTTGCGGCCTGTACAGGGGGAGACGCATCAGCGTTCCCTGATATTCACTTGACATGCAAGCAGGCGGCGAAGTTCCTCGGTTTCCTCGGGCGTGAGCGCGCTCGGGGGGCGTGCACTCAGGGCCGCGAGGCGGTCCTGAAGGTGCCGAGCCTCGAGTTCCCGCTCGATCAGGTCGAGAAACCCCAGGAATTCGGTGAGTTCGCCGCCTTCCGGTACCTTTGGCGGCCGCTCGGCCAATTTCCATAGGGCCTGGCCGGCAGGGTGCTCGCGAAAATGCTCGAGAATCGCGCCTGTGGTCGGGAGATGGGGGCTCTCGGCAATGAAATCAACCAGTTCGGCGAGCAGTGGCAGACCGGGCAGGCGCTCGTCCCGCGGCGGGGGATGCGACAGGTCACGGGCCAGGAACGGGTGATGGAGCAGCAGCCGGATGGCCTCGCGCACGGGGGTCGTGTGCGTGGGTTGGGGCGTCTGACGGATGGTTTGGGCACGGCGCCGTCCCGGGCGCGGCTGCAGGCGGGTCAGTTCGGCGAGTTCCGCTTCCATGAGTTCGCGGAAGGGCCCCTCGGGCAGGCGGTCGAGCAGGGGCCGGGCCCGGGCGGCCAGCCGGGCCCGGCCTTCGGCGGTGTCGAGATCGGCGTCCTCCCGCAGGTGGCGAAAGAAGAATTCGGAGAAGGGAATGGCGTCGGCCAGATCCTCCAGAAAGCCTTCGCGCCCCACGGTCCGGACGCGGCTGTCCGGGTCCTCGCCTTCGGGCAGGAACAGGAAGCGGGCCTGCTTGGGCGCGCGCATGGCGGGCAGGGCGTTCTCGGCGGCCCGCCAGGCCGCGGCCCGGCCGGCGGCGTCGCCGTCGAAGCAGAAGACGATCTCGTCGGTGACCCGGAACAGCTGTTCGACCTGTTCCGTGGTGGTGGAGGTGCCCAGAGTGGCGACGGCGTTGCGGATGCCGTGCTGGGCGAGCGCGACCACGTCCATGTAGCCTTCCACCACGATGACACGCTCGAGCCGCCGGTGGGCCTGGCGTGCCTCGTAGAGGCCATAGAGGAGGCGGCCCTTGTGGAAGATGGGCGTTTCCGGGGAATTGAGGTACTTGGGCGTGCCCTCGCCCAGCACGCGTCCGCCGAAGGCGACCACCCGGCCGCGACGGTCCCTGATGGGGAACATGATGCGGTCGCGAAAGCGGTCGTGGAGGCGCCCGCCCGGCTTTTCCACGACCAGGCCGGCCTGCACCAGCGCGGTGCGCAGAACCGGATCCCGGCCCAGCCGGTCGATCAGGAAGGACCAGCCCGGCGGCGCATGGCCGATGCCGAAATCCCGCGCGATCTCTCCCGAGAGCCCGCGTCCGCGCAGATACTCGATCGCTGCGGGAGATTTCCGCAGGGTCTCGCGATAGGCCTCGGCGGCCAGCTCGTGGACGCGGTAGAGGGGTTCGATGCCGTCATCGTTCGATTGCCGGCCGGCCTCGCGCGGCACCTCCATGCCGGCGAGTCGGGCGAGCTCCTCGACTGCATCGGGAAAGGGCAGGCGGTCGTATTCCATCAGGAAGCTGATGGCGTTGCCGTGCGCGCCGCAGCCGAAGCAGTGGTAGAACTGCTTGGCGGGGCTGACGGTGAACGAGGGGGTCTTCTCGCTGTGGAAGGGGCAGCAGGCCTGGTAGTCCTTGCCCGCCTTCTTCAGCGGCACGCGGGCGTCGATGACCTCGACGATGTCGGTGCGGGCGAGCAGCTCGTCGAGAAAGGCTTGGGGGATGCGGCCGGACATGTGCCTAGTTTAACCCACCAGAAGAATAGCCACGGAACCCACCGAATCCACGGAAGGATCATGAGAGAATGGCCCGCTGGCGCGGGCCAGAATCCGGAATCCAGAATCCAGAAGCTGGAAGCTGGAAGAACACACCGTTGTTCCGGACGGTGCAGGCGCTGGTACGGAATCCGCACCTTTGCGCATTCCGGAAAGCGCGCAGCCTCCACCCCCAGTCATCCCGGAAGCCCGCGCAGCCCCCACCCTCAGTCATCCCGGAAGCCCGCGCAGCCCCCACCCCCAGTCATCCCGGAAGCCCGCGCAGCCTCCACCCTCAGTCATCCCGGAAGCCCGCGCAGCGGGCTATCCGGGATCCAGGAAAAGCACCAGCCGCGGTGGCTGGGACCAGCGTGGTTTCTGGATTCCGGGTCTCGCTTCGCTCGCCCGGAATGACGGTAGAGAAAAAGATGACGGCCGTCGTCCCGGACGAAGCATCGCGAAGCGATGCGAAGATCCGGGACCTCGACAACGAAGCCGCCGTTTCACGCCGCATCGACCGCTTTTGCGAGGTCCCGGCTCTCGCTCCGCTCGGCCGGGATGACGGGGAGAAGGACTCGGCCGGGATGACGGGAAAAAGGACTCGGCCGGGACGACGGGAAGAAGGACTCGGCCGGGACGATGGAGAGCTCTTCGACACGCTGTTTCCCCGCCCGCGGACTCGTTAGGCAGGGGTGAAATTCCTTCTCCACGTGTTCTGCGCTCTCTGCGTTACGGATCGGTGATGCCGGAAAGGACTTTCCTTCCGTGGATTCGGTGGGTTCCGTGACTATCGTCGGGCTTATTGCCCGGCGAGGCGGGCCTTGACCTGGCCGCTGACCTTGCCCATGTCGGCACGGCCGGCGAGGCGGGGCTTGAGCCAGCCCATGACCTTGCCCATGTCCTTGATGCTCGCGGCGCCGGTTTCCTCGATCGCCTGCGAGATCAGGTCGGCGATCTCGTCCTCGCCGAGGGGCTGGGGGAGGTAGGATTCGATGACTTCGAGTTCGAAGGCTTCCTTGCCGGCCAAGTCGTCGCGGCCGGCCTTCTCGTACTGCTCGATGGACTCGCGGCGCTGCTTGCGCATCCGGTCCAGGGTCGCGACGATCTCTTCGTCGGTGAGCGTCTTGCGTTCGTCGACCTCGCGCTGCTTGATGGCGGCGAGGATCAGGCGAATGGCCGCCAGGCGCGGCTTGTCGCCCGCGCGCATCGCGGATTTCATGTCTTCCGTGATGCGGTCCTTGAGGGACATGGGAAGGGGGTCAGTAGCGGCGGCTCATGCGCGCGGCTTCGCGCGCCAGTTTCTTCATGTGGCGCTTGATGGCGGCGGCGCGCTTGCGCTTGCGCTCCTGGGTGGGTTTCTCGTAGTACTCGCGGCGGCGCACCTCGGAGAGGATGCCGGCTTTTTCGCAGGAGCGCTTGAAGCGGCGCATCGCCACTTCGAAGGGTTCGTTTTCCTTGACGCGGACTGTTGGCATGTAGATCGTTTCCTCGTGTCTCTTGCTGGATTTCCGATCGCAAAAAGATAACGTCCGGCCGGCGCCGGACTTGAAGATCGCGCATTCTATCTTCCCGTGGCCTGAAAATCAAAACGCAGCGTCGCTGAGGCGTGGCGGCGGATCGCCCCCTTGCGCCCGCAGGGAAGGCGGCTCGAGGCTCCGGCGCCTTGCCGCTTGTGCGGTGCCCTGCGCTTCTCGGCCCGGCGCGCGCTCGGGAACTCGCCCTGCGGGCTCGGACAGCCCTCGCTCGTTTCGCGCCGGTCCTGCGGTGCTCGGCAGCGGCGAGTCGCCCTTCGCGCCTGCCCCGCAGTCGTACCCAGCCTGCAGGGAAGGCGGCTCGAGGCTCCGGCGCCTTGCCGCTTGTGCGGTGCCCTGCGCTTCTCGGCCCGGCGCGCGCTCGGGAACTCGCCCTGCGGGCTCGGACAGCCCTCGCTCGTCTCGCGCCGGTCCTGCGATGCTCGGCGGCGGCGAGTCGCCCCTCGCGCCTTCCCTCCAGGCTCCTCACTCCTCGCCCCTCACCCCTCACTCCTCACTCCTCACCCCTCACTCCTCACTCCTCACCCCTCATCCCTCACCCCTCACCCCCAGGCCCTGCTTGCCACCCTGATCCGCGGCGCGGACAATCGCCGCCCATGCGCGTGCTCGGCATCGAAACCTCCTGCGACGAGACCGGCGTGGCGATCTTCGACGCCGAGGCCGGT
>JALVEM010000032.1 GCA_027030825.1 Thiohalobacter sp. | reverse complement strand
CGGCAGGGTGGAGGAGCTGGCATGAACGAGGTCGCCGCCTTCACCCTCGTCCAGAAAATCGCCGTCTGGACACTGCCGGTGCTGCTCGCCATCACCGTGCACGAGGTGGCGCATGGCTATGTCGCCCGCCTGTTCGGCGACCGCACCGCCGCCATGCAGGGCCGGCTCACCCTCAACCCCATCAAGCACGTGGACCCGGTCGGCACCGTGCTGGTCCCGCTGATCCTGCTCCTGCTGCCGGGCAATTTCATGTTCGGCTGGGCCAGGCCGGTGCCGGTGGATCCGCGCAACCTGCCCAATCCGCGGCGCGACATGGCCGTCGTGGCCCTGGCCGGTCCCATGTCGAACCTGCTCATGGCGCTGTTCTGGGCGGTCATGATCCATGTCGGCGCCGGCCTGCTCGAGGCCGGCAACGCATTCGCCCGGCCCCTGCTGCTGATGGGCGTGGCCGGCGTGTTTATCAACGCCATCCTGATGGCGCTCAACCTGCTGCCCCTGCCGCCGCTGGACGGCGGGCGGGTGCTGGTCGGCATCCTGCCGCCGCGCGCTGCCTGGATGGTCTCGCGCATCGAACCCTACGGCATCTGGATCCTGGTGGCCCTGCTGGTCACCGGGCTGCTCAACAGCCTGCTCTGGCCCCTGCTGCGGCTGGCCATTTCCGTGAGCCTGCCGCTCTCGGGCGTGAGCGACACCACCTACTGGAGCATACTTGCCCTGCTGATACGCTGAGGAGGACGCCTTGGAAGAAAAACTGCCCGCCAACAGTCGCATCCTGTCCGGCATGCGGCCGACCGGCAAGCTCCATCTGGGCCACTATCACGGCGTGCTGAAGAACTGGATCGAGCTGCAGCACGAGTACGACTGCTTCTTCTTCGTGGCCGACTGGCATGCGCTCACCACCCACTACGAAGAGGCGCACATCATCGCGCCGAGCGTCTGGGACATGGTGATCGACTGGCTGGCGGCCGGCGTCAATCCCGGCATGGCGCACCTGTTCATCCAGTCGCGCGTGCCGGAGCATGCCGAACTGCACCTGCTCCTGTCGATGATCACCCCGCTGGGCTGGCTGGAACGGGTGCCCACCTACAAGGACCAGCAGGAACAGCTCAAGGAGAAGGACCTCGCCACCTACGGCTTTCTGGGCTATCCGCTGCTGCAGAGCGCGGACATCCTCATCTACAAGGCCGCCGGCGTGCCGGTGGGGGAGGATCAGGTCGCGCATGTGGAACTGACCCGCGAGGTCGCCCGCCGCTTCAACCACATCTACGGGCGCGAGCCGGGCTTCGAGGAGAAGGCCGAGGAGGCCATCCGCAAGATGGGCAAGAAGAACGCCAAACTCTACCGCGACCTGCGCCGCCGCTACCAGGAGCAGGGCGACCACGAGGCGCTGGAGGTCGCCCGGGCGCTGCTCGATGGCCAGCAGAACCTCTCCATCGGCGACCGCGAGCGGCTGTTCGGCTATCTCGAGGGCAGCGGCCGCATCATCCTGCCCGAGCCCCAGGCGCTGCTGACCGAGGCGGCCCGCATGCCCGGCCTCGACGGCCGCAAGATGTCCAAGTCCTACGGCAACACCATCGGGCTGCGCGAGCCGCTGGAGGAGGTGGAGAAGAAGATCCGCACCATGCCGACCGACCCCGCCCGCGTGCGCCGCACCGACCCCGGCAATCCGGACGTGTGCCCGGTCTGGCAGTTCCACCTGGTCTACTCGGACGACGAGACCCGCAAGTGGGTGCGGGAAGGCTGCACCACGGCCGGCATCGGCTGCCTGGACTGCAAGCAGCCCGTCATTGACGCCGTCAAGGCCGAACTCGGGCCCATCCACGAACGCGCGGCCGAATACGAGGAAGACCCCTCCACGGTCCGCAACGTCATCGAACAGGGCTGCGAAGAAGCCCGCGACGTCGCCCGCGACACCCTCGCCGAAGTCCGCGACGCCATGGGCCTGAACTACAAATAGCCATGGATAATGATAGCCACGGAAATCACGGAAAACACGGAAAATTATTATAAATTCAAATGAATATTGGGCATGTTCAATAATTTACTGGAACAAATGTCTTCAAGATAACATTCAACATTAAATAGTACCTGTAATTGAATGAATTAAATTATTATTCCGTGCTTTCCGTGTTTTCCGTGGCCATATCATGATGATTACCGAAAATCGATCATGACCGGTTTCCTTCATTCGCGTGATATGTTTAGATTGCGCGTGATGCCGCAACCGACCCGAGAGCGCCTCCATGTCTGACCAGCCCACGGCCCAGGCCGTCGATTCGGCATTGCCGCCTGACGCCGAGCCGCTCGCCCTGGTGCGTGGCGAGGCCGTCACGGAGCTCCCGCAGGATCTCTACATCCCACCCGATGCCCTGGAGGTGGTGCTGGAGGCCTTCGAGGGCCCGCTCGACCTGCTGCTCTACCTGATCCGGCGCCAGAATCTGGACATCCTCGACATCCCGGTGGCCGAGATCACGCGCCAGTACATGGAGTACATCGCGCTGATGGAGGATCTGCGGCTGGAGGTGGCGGCGGAATACCTCGTGATGGCCGCCATGCTGGCCGAGATCAAGTCGCGCATGCTGCTGCCCAGGCCCGCCGCCGAAGAGGACGAGGAAGACCCGCGCGCCGAGCTCATCCGCCGCCTGCAGGAATACGAGCGCTACAAGCAGGCGGCCGAGGACCTGGACGGCCTGCCGCGGTTGGGGCGCGACATCCATCCCGCCTCGGCCGAGCCGCCCGAGCGGCCCCGCGCCGCCCGGCTTCCGGACGTGGACCTGCGCGAGCTGCTGGCGGCCTTCACCGAAGTGATGAAGCGCGCCGAGATGTTCTCCCATCACCACATCGAGCGCGAGCCGCTTTCGGTGCGCGAGCGCATGTCGCGGGTGCTGGAGGCCGTCGACGGCGAACACTTCGTGGAATTCCGGACCCTGTTCCGGGTCGAGGAAGGGCGCATGGGCGTGGTCGTGACCTTCCTCGCCATCCTCGAGCTCATCAAGGAATCGCTGCTGGAGATGATCCAGGCCGAGCCGTTCGCGCCCATCTACGTCAAGGCTCGGGTGGCGCAACTCGATGGCGAGGAAGAGGGCGAGGCTACCGCAGAGGCAACGGCGGCGACGGCGGAAACACCGGAAAAGGAAACCCAGGAAGGATAGACAGGCGCCATGAGCGAAACCGAAAGCCTGCTGGCACTCAAGCACATCCTGGAAGCGGCGCTGCTCGCCGCCGGCCGCCCGCTCACACTGGAGCAGATGCAGCAGCTCTTCCCCGAAGAGGGCGCCCGGCCCGACAAGGCGCAGTTGCGCGAGGCGCTCGCCGAGCTGGCGGAGGACTACCGGGACCGGGCGGTGGAGCTGAAGGAGGTGGCCAGCGGCTGGCGCATCCAGGTGCGCGCCAAGTTCAGCCCCTGGGTCAACCGGCTCTGGGAGGAAAAGCCGGCCCGCTATTCGCGGGCGCTGCTCGAGACCCTGGCGATCATCGCCTACCGCCAGCCGATCACGCGCGGCGAGATCGAGGAGATCCGCGGCGTCAGCGTCAGCACCCAGATCATGAAGACCCTGCTGGAGCGCGAATGGGTGCGGGTGATCGGCCATCGCGACGTACCCGGCCGGCCCGCCATCTATGCCACCACCAAGGCCTTTCTCGACTACTTCAACCTGAAGTCGCTCGACGAGCTGCCCACGCTGCAGGAACTGCGCGACCTGGACGAGGCGTCGAACGAGAAGCAGGCGGAGGAGGAAGCGCCGCCTGCCGAGGTGATCAGCCTGCATCGCATCGACAACGATCCCCAGGCCATCGATCTGCTGCCCATGCCCGACGACAGCGAGTTCATCGCCGTGGCCGCCTGGGATCCGGACACCGAGACGCTGCCCGAGGTGCCCGAGCTGCGCCTGCCCGAAGAGGAGTCCGCGGAGGAAGAGGCCGCTGACGACGAGACGGCGGCCACGCCCGACACCCGTGCCTGACCGATGACCGAAGGCGAACGTCTGCAAAAGGTGCTGGCGCGCCTCGGCATGGCCTCGCGCCGCGAGATCGACCGCTGGATCGGCGAGGGGCGCATCCGCGTCAACCGGCAGGTCGCCACCCCCGGCACGCGCGTTGGCCCCGGCGATCGCGTCGAGATCGACGGCCGGCCCGTGGCCATCGACCGCGTGATCGCGCCGCGCACCCGCGTGCTCCTCTATCACAAGCCGGCCGGCGAGGTGACCACCCGCAACGACCCGGAAGGCCGTCCCACCGTCTTCGACCATCTGCCCCGGCTCGTGCACGGGCGCTGGATCAGCGTCGGACGGCTGGACATCAACACCAGCGGCCTGCTGCTGCTGACTACCGACGGGGATCTCGCCAACCGGCTCATGCACCCCTCCAGCGGCATCGAGCGCGAATACGCCGTGCGCGTGCTGGGCCCGGTGGACGAGGACACCCTGCGGCGGCTGCAGGAAGGCGTCGAGCTCGACGACGGCCCGGCGCGGTTCGAATCCATCACCGATGCCGGCGGGCAGGGCGTCAATCACTGGTATCACGTGGTGCTGAAGGAAGGGCGCAACCGGGAGGTGCGCCGGCTCTGGGAAGCGGTCGGGCATCGCGTGAGCCGCCTGATCCGGGTGCGCTACGGTGACCTCAAGCTGCCGCCCCGACTGAAGCCCGGCCGCTGGCAGGAACTCGAGCCTGCCGAGGTCGCTGCACTGCGCCGCAGCGTCGGCCTGCCGGCCGAACCGCAGCGGCCCGCCGCGCGCCCCGGCCGCTCCCGTCCCGGCAGGCAACGCACCGCGCGCCGTACGCGACGACGATGAGCTCCATCCCCGGTCACCCGGCTGCAGGGCTACCGGGTGTTCTTGCGAAGGTCGACTCGGCGCAGCCGAGCATCGCAGCGAGGACGCGGACGAGCGAGCGGCTGTTTGAACCCCGCAGGGGCGAGTTCCGCGAGCGCGTGTCCGAGCGAGAAGCGCAGGGCATCCGCGCAAGCGGACAAGCCGTCGGAGACCTGAGCAAGGACAGCCGGTAGCAGTGAAACGTCGCTTGCCGTCATGACCCGGAAACTGAAACTGCCACGCAAACGCCTGCTGACCATCCACGACCGGCTGTACGCCGCCTACGGTCCCCAGTACTGGTGGCCCGGCGACACCCCGTTCGAAATCATGGTCGGCGCCGTACTGACGCAGAACACCGCCTGGATCAACGTCGAGCGCGCCATCGCAAACCTCAAGGCCGCCGACGCCCTCGACCCCGAAGCCATCGTCGACGCGCCACATGAGCGACTGGCCGAATGGCTGCGCCCCTCCGGCTACTTCAACATCAAGGCCGAATGCCTGCGCGCCTTCTGCATCTGGTATATCGAACAGGGCGGCTTCGAATCACTGTCAGGAATGGAAACCGGCGACCTGCGCGAAGCCCTGCTTGCCGTCAAGGGCATCGGGCCGGAAACCGCCGACGACATGCTGCTCTACGCCT
>JALVEM010000031.1 GCA_027030825.1 Thiohalobacter sp. | reverse complement strand
CAGGCTTCCTCCGTAATAGATGTTTCTCGCCATGCTTTTGGTGAAGACCTCGCTCATGGCACACCTACCTCTTTTTCTCCCATGGTCGGGAGGTCATTAGATAACCGAGCGGTATGCTGCGCCTTGACGAGTATCAAGCGGGGAGTCGGATTCCGAAACGGCCGGTCAGACGACTTCCAGGTTGGCGTAGGCCAGCACCAGCCACTTGGCACCGGCCTCGTGGAAGTTGACCTGCACGCGGGCGTGGGGGCCCTGGCCCTCGTAGCCGAGCACGATGCCGTCGCCGAAACGTGGATGACGCACCACGGCGCCGAGGCGGATGGGCACGTCCTCGATGCTCGGCACCTCCTGCGACCCTGCCGCGGCGAGCGCCGGGCGGACATCCAGCCGGGGGCGGATGGCCTCGACATGTTCGGGGGGGATCTCGCCGAGGAAACGCGAGGGCAGGGCGGGCGTCTCCTGGCCGTGCAGGCGGCGCTGTTCGGCATGGGTGAGATAGAGCCGTTCGCGGGCGCGCGTCATGCCCACGTAGCAGAGCCGGCGTTCCTCTTCCAGTCGCTCCGGATCCTCGGCGGAACGCTGGTGGGGAAACAGGCCCTCTTCCAGCCCGACCAGGAACACCACCGGAAACTCCAGGCCCTTGGCGGCGTGCAGCGTCATCAGCTGCACGCAGTCTTCCCAGTCCTCGGCCTGGCCCTCGCCCGCCTCCAGCGCCGCATGCACCAGAAAGCGGGTGAGGTCGTCCATGCCTTCGGTTTCCTCGGCGAGGAGGGGATCCTCGCCGGAGGTGAACTGGCGGGCGGCGTTGACCAGTTCCTCGAGGTTCTCGATGCGGGTCTGGCCCCGTTCGCCCTTCTCGCGCGCGAAGTGCTCGACCAGGCCGCTGTCGCGGATGACCCGCTCGACCTGTTCGTGCAGCGGCAGGCCGTCGGTCTCTTCGGCCAGGGTCTCGATCAGGCCGGCGAAGCCGCGCAGCGCCCCGGTGGCGCGGGCCGTGAGCCTGCCGCCCAGCAGCAGCTCGGTCATGGCCGTCCACAGCGAGGTGCCGGCCGTGCGCGCCTGCTCGCGAATGGCCGCCAGCGTGCGCTCGCCGATGCCGCGGGTGGGCTGGTTGATGATGCGCTCGAAGGCGGCATCGTCGTGGCGGTTGGCGATCAGGCGCAGGTAGGCGAGCGCGTCCCGGATCTCGGCGCGCTCGAAGAAGCGCAGGCCGCCGTGCACCCGGTAGGGAATGCCGTGCCGCACGAGCTGTTCCTCGAACAGCCGCGACTGGGCATTGGAGCGGTAGAGGATGGCGATGTCGTGTCGCGCCCGGCCGCGCTCGATCTCCTGCATCAGGGTCTCGACCACGAACCGCGCCTCGTCGTATTCGTTGAAGGCGGTGTAGCGCTTCAGCGGCTCGCCCTGGCCGGCCTGGGTCCAGAGCTCCTTGCCGAGACGCCCGGCATTGCGCGAGATCAGTGCATTGGCGGCGCCCAGGATGTGCCCGGTGGAACGGTAGTTCTGCTCCAGCCGCACCAGACGCACGTCCGGAAAGTCCTCGCGGAATGACAGGATGTGCTCGATGCGGGCCCCGCGCCAGCCGTAGATGGACTGGTCGTCGTCGCCGACCGCGAACACCTTGGCGCCGCCCCCGGCCAGCAGCCGCAGCCAGGCGTACTGGAGCCGATTGGTGTCCTGGAACTCGTCGATGAGCAGATGGCGGAACCGGGTGCGGTAGTGTTCCAGCAGCTCGGGGTGCGCCAGCAGCAGCTCCTGGGCGCGCAGCAGGATCTCGGCGAAATCCACCAGGCCGCCGCGGCGACAGAGCTCGTCGTAGGCGGCATAGACCTCGACCTGCAGACGCAGAGCCGGATCCCCGTGGTGTTCGATGGCGGATGCGCGCAGGCCCTCGTCCTTGCGGCTGTTGATGAACCACTGCAGCTGCTTCGGCGGCCAGCGCTTTTCGTCGAGGCTCATGGCCCGCATCACCCGCTTGACGATGCGCAGCTGGTCGTCGGCGTCGATGATCTGGAAGTTCTCCGGCAGCCCGGCCTCCTGCCAGTGGGCGCGCAGCATGCGATGCGCCAGGCCGTGGAAGGTGCCGATCCACATGCCGCGCGCCGGTACCCCGAGCAGGCGCTCGACCCGGCCCCGCATCTCGCCGGCGGCCTTGTTGGTGAAGGTCACGGCCAGCAGGCCGAAGGGCGAGACGCGCTCGATCTGCATCAGCCAGGCGAGCCGGTGCACCAGCACCCGGGTCTTGCCGGAACCGGCGCCGGCGAGCACCAGCAGGTGCCCGGGCGGCGCGGCCACGGCCTCGCGCTGGGCGGAATTGAGCCCGTCGAGCAGGCGGGTGACGTCGTCGTCCATCCGGTCCATCAGTCCGAGGATACCCGAACCTGGGAGGGCGGCGCGCCGCGCGCGATCAGATGCCGGCGGCTCTGGGCCTCCAGTTCGGGCGTGCCCGCCACCTGGATGTCGAAACCGCGCAGGCTGTAGTGCTGCTCGGCGACCGTGGAGAGCGCCTCGATCACCCGCTGCTGCGGATCCTCGCCGCCGACCTCGAGATGGCGGTAGCTGAAGTTGTCCAGCGCATCCAGCCAGGCCCGGCACAGGTTGTGAAGATAGGGCCGCTCGCCGGGCTGCGTGATCCAGTACAGATGCAGGCTCTCGGCCGTCTCCAGCGCCACGGCCTGCTCGATGAGGCTCTTGATCGGCGCGAAGTGGTGATCCCAGGCGATGAAGATGAGCGAGTGGATGGAATCGACGTCGAGCACGAACCGGCCCGTCGGGCCCTCGATCCGGACCGGCATGCCCTTGCCGCCGGCGCGCACGGCCTCGGCGAGCGCCGCCTCGTCCGGGGTGAGATGCAGCTCGATCTGGGTCTCGTCGCACGGGCAGCTGGCCAGCGGGCACTCCACCGCCACCTCGCCGGCATGGATGCGGGCGCGCTGGCCGGACAGGAACTGGAAGCGCGCCGGCGGCTCCGGTGCGAGCTGTACGATCAGCACGCCGTCCTGCTCGCGGACCCGCCGCACGTGGGCGTCGATCTGCTGCGCAGGGATGTCGGACGGATCCTTCACCTCGTCGACCACCAGCGAGACGTCGGTCATGGCCGTGTTGGCGCACAGCAGGATGCGCTTCGCGTAGTGGTCTTCCTCGGTCAGCGCATGGGCATAGTCGTGCACCGGCTTGACCTCGCCGCTGATCAGCTGGGCCTTGCAGCGCCCGCAGCTGCCGTCGGAACAGCCGTAGGGCAGCGCATAGCCGGCCTTGAGCCCGGCCGCGAGCAGGCTCTCGCTGCCCGGCACCAGGTATTCGTGACGGCTGGGCTTGAGGATCACGTGGGCGGCCACGATGCGCAGGAAGGCGTCCGTCGCCAGCGCCTCCTCGGCCACGCCCGGCACCCGCGCCAGCTCGGCCTCCTCTTCCCGGAACCAGGCGTGCAAGGCCTGCACCTGTTCGTCCTCCGGACGCTCGGCCGCCAGCGCATCGAGCCGCTCGCGCAGCCGGTCGAGAAAGCGCCGGTAGCGCCGCACCTGGGCCCGCGCCGTGCCCAGCTCGTGCGAAAGGGTGGTGACGCGCGCGGCCAGCACCTCGATGTCGGGCAGGGGGCCGTAGTTGTCGCCCACCTTGCCGAAGGCCTGCTGGATGATGCGGTCGGCGCGCTCGATCATGGCGCTGTCCTCGACCTTCGTCTGGGGATAGAGCCGCAGCAGTTCGTTGAGATCGAGCTCGCCCTCGAAGGTCTGGAGCAGCCCCTCGCGGATCTGTTTCTGCAGGGTGGCGCGCTTGACGCCCACGAGGCGGGCGGCGCGGGAGAGACTGATCAGCTGGGCCATGGTTCCATCCTCAGGGTGTCCACTCGTGCCGCCCCGGGCGCAGGCGGCGATAGTTGCGCAGCATGATACCGGTCTTGAGCACGGCGGGGACATCCACCCGCACGATCCGCAGCCCCACGCGCACCGGCACCTCCTCCCCGCCGGCCGGCACGAGCTCGATGTACTGCGGTACCGCCAGCTGACGGCGGCTCGGGTGGTCGAGCGCCTCGAGCGTCACGCGCCAGCGCACCGGACGGCCCTGCCAGCGGCCGGGGAGGCGGAACTCGGCCCGTTCCGGCGCCAGGGCCACAAGCTCGATTCCCGCGGCCTCGAGCCGGGCGTCTGTCATGAGGCCGCGATGAGTCTGGCCGAGACCAGGGCCACTTTCAATCCTTCCGGATCCAGCACCTCCGGATACATGGCATGGTGCTTCTCGACCTGTTCCGGGCGCGCGCCGAAGGCGACCGACTCCAGCCAGCGCCGCGTGGCGGAGGAAAGGCCCTGGTGCGCCAGCAGCAGTGGCGCGTGGTATTCGTGGTACTCGCGCACCATCGCCTCGACGAGCGGATCGGCCCACTCGCGGCGCACCAGCAGTTCGGGGAAGTCTTCCGCCGCCAGCCGCCGGCCGCTCAGCGAGGCGTCCACGCGCAGGCCGCCCAGGCCGGTGCCGCTGCCGTCCGGATGGCGTTCGAACCACTGCAGCACGGGCAGCGGCCGGGCCGCCAGGTTCACCTCGCGGGCCAGCACGTCCTGGGCGCGCGGCAGCCGCGCCCGCGGGTCCACGTTCCTGCGAGACGCTTCCAGCGCCTGCGAACGAAAATCGTTCTGCGACATCAGGAAGGGTTCCCAGGTCGATTCCCGCACCGGCTCTTCCGTCTCCGCGCGCTCGCAGCGGGTCTTGACCAGCGCCAGCGGCCGGCGCGTCTCTCGATCCAGCAACCAGAGCTCGAAGCGGTCGGCCAGGGGAAACGGCAGAGGCGGGGCGGCGCGGATGGCCGAGAGCAGCTCGCGGCCGCTGCGCGCGGGGTCGGGGGGCGTGTCGGTCGAGACGCTGCCCCGCCACCGGTAGCGGCCGCTGGCGGTCCGCATCCGTACCTGCCAGTGCCGGCCGTCGAGCGAATAGGCACGGGCCTCGCCCACGTCCACGACCTGGATGACGCCCTGATAGGGACAGAAACGCCGGATGGCGTAATATCCCGCATCTTGCACCGAGGCGGTCTCCATGCCTCGATCATGCGGCAGGCCGGGGGACAAGACAACCCGCGGCCGAGCGCAGGAATCGGCGGGCAGCCGGCGTGTCAGCCGGCTGCGCGGGCCTGCATGGCCGCGAATTCCTCCTCGAAGAAGAACTTCTCCTCGCCGAACGCGGGCCGCAGCTGATCCAGCCAGGTGGCCTCGGGATCGAGCCGGGCGAAGAAGGGGCGCTGTACCCAGTCCGGATTGCGGCCCTGGATGAAGCGCAGCACGAAGACGTCCTCGTCGCCGATGCGGGTCACGCCCTGGATCTCCACCTTGCCCGGCGCGGCGCTCATGCTGGGCCCGCGCGCCGTGCGCGCCAGACCCGAGACCCGCTGGATGGCATCTCGGTAGATCTCCCAGGCGCGCACCAGCGGCACCTCGAAGTGGTGGCGGGCGCCAGTGTCGCGTTCCACGAACATGTAGTAGGGCACGATGCCGAGCCG
>JALVEM010000030.1 GCA_027030825.1 Thiohalobacter sp. | reverse complement strand
CGCTGTCACAGAAGCGTCAGATCCGTGACACATCCGGCCCCGTGCCGTGTCTCCCGAATAAGACAGCAAGAATGGGGCCAGATCGTCAGCAACCTTCAATCAACTTCGCGTTGGGAGGATGAGGCCATGGCCGAACTGTTTTCCGAGGAATGGATGAAGAGCTTTGCCGAGCAGTGGAATGCCGACCCCGAGCTGGCCGGCGCGCTGGAGAAGATCGGGTTCAACTCCGTGATCGCCTACGGTTTCGATGGCGAGGACAAGCCGCGCGGCTACATCAAGGTCGAGAACGGCAAGGTCGTCGAGGCCGGCGCCTATACCGATCAGGAGCTCAACTGGGACCTGCGGGCGAGCCCGGACCAGTGGCAGAAATGGATCAGCAAACCGCCGGGCATGATGGGGCTGGGCATGGCCTATACGTCCCGCAAGCTGAAGTTCAACGTGGGCGACTACTCCTCCATGATCAAGGATCCCCGCATGGCCGGCCCCTTCATCCACAGCTTTGCCGTGATGGCCAAGGCCTGATCGGCCGGTTTCACACCGGAACGGGACGAGGCCGGACCTGGTGTCCGGCCTTTTCCTGTCCACTTGACCCTTCCGCAGACGATCCGGAAGATACACGGCGTTTCGAGAATAAGGAGGTTCCGTTGGCCAGGATCCTGTACTTCGGCAACCTGCCGGATCTCGTCGGCCGTCCCGTCGACGACTTCCCTCTGCCCAGGACCGTCAAGACGGTGCGGGACCTGCTCGCCTACCTGCGCGAGCGCGGCGAGGAATGGGAAAAGGGGCTGCACGAGGATCGGGTCACCATCACGGTCAATCGCGAGTTCGTCGACCTCGATCATCCCCTGAAGAATGCCGACGAGATCGCCATCGTCTCCAAGGGACTGGGACGGGTCCGTTGATCCCGCGCCTGCTGTTGCTGCCTTTCCTTCTGCTGGCGCTCTCCGTCCAGGCCGCCGGCTGGATGCAGCCCTACGAGGAACTCCGTTTCCAGATCCGGTGGCTCTTCATTCCCGCCGGCACCGCCGTGATCCGGCAATACTGGCCCACTCCGGAGCGTGTCCGGTTTCGCATGGACTCCTGCTCCAATGCGACCCTCGACCTCATCTACCCGGTCCGGGACCGGATTCTCGCCGTGGCCGGCAGAAAGCCGTCCGGCCGCCTGCCCCTGCGCTCCGTCCACTACGCGTACTCCCAGCGGGAAGGCGACGACCGCGCCGAGATCGTTCTGGATTTCCGGCAACCCGGCGTCGTCGTGATGGAGGACCGCCTGGCCGGCACGACCGAGTCCTTCCAGGTCGATCCCGACACCGTCGACATGGTGACCGCCTTTCATCTCACTCGCGGGCTGCCGCTCGAACCCGGCGCCACATACCGGATTCCGGTGTTCGACAAGGGCAAGGCCTACGAACTCGAGATCGAGGTGCTTCGACGCCAGATCCTGCGCACGGTGCTGGGCAGCCGCACCCCGACGATCAAGATCCATCCGCGCCTGCTCACCGAGGGCGTGTTCAAGCGAACGGGCGAACTCTACCTCTGGCTCACGGACGACGAACGGCGTCTGCCCGTGCGCATGGAGAGCAAGGTGCGGGTCGGCAAGATCATCACCACGCTGAAGACCGTGGTGGATCAGGCACCGGAGAGAATCCCGGAACCGCCCTATCTGTGCCACCCCGGAATCCCGGCGCAATAATAAAGCCCCCGCCGCATCGGCCGATGCCAGGAGAAGGATCGCACTGTTCGCAGGGAAGGTGTCCCATGCCCTTGTCCATTCATGCTCACACGCTCGGCGGGATGCAGGAGCCCCTCACCCTGCCGCTGCTCGCGTTCGCCGCCTGCTGCCTTCTGTTGTGGCTGGGCGTGGCGGGGCTGGAAGCGATTCGGCGGGAGCGCAGGCACGATGACCGAGGTTAGGCTGTGGCCGCTCGCGCTCGGGTGGAGCGTCGTCAGCCTGCTGCTGCTGTTCGGATGGAAGCGCCAGGCCGCGATCGCTGCCGCCGGACTGGCCCTGGTGAGTCTGGTGATCCTGCGCGCCCGATTCGGATTCTGACCCTCCCGTCAGCCGGGTACAGGGTCAGGCGGAATCCCGCCGCCTGCTCGCCTCGGCCACGGTATGCAGGGCGAGGCGCAGGGGACGGCGGCCGTCCCTGGAGAGACGCAGCACCTCGACGCCCTCCCGCGTGACGACCTCGTCGCAGCGGGCATGCAGTCCGTCCAGCCACTCGAAAACGTCGGTGGCAGAGGAATGCCCGGCCGTCTCCGCCTTCGGCGATTTCCTCCGCACGAGGGAAGGCATCGGCAACCCGGCGGCGGGTGCATCCGGGTCGTGAATTTCGATTGCGAGGCTGTCCCGCCCGGCCCGGATCCGAAGTCGCCGCCGCCGCGCATCGTCCAGAAGATCCACCGTCCCGGGACCATCGCCGGGCACCGGATGCCAGCCGGTCACGGCCGACAGCGCGGCAGCAGCGACGGTCGTGCCTGGCGTCCTGCCGCGAAACACCAGACGTTCCAGCAGATTTTCGTCGGCTTCGGGGCGGGTATCCGCAGAGAGATCCACGACGATCCCGTCTCCTGACAGTTCGCGCACCGCGCGCAGAATCCGGCCCAGGAGCTGCACCCTGTCCAGAAGGGTTTCGCCCGAATCGATCCGCCCCCCGTCACGTTCGGATTCGAAGATGTCCCTTTTCACGACGGGTACTCCTCCAGCCTGCATGCCGGTTCCTGACGAGATCGGCACCCCACGAGATGCGCATGCCAGTGTGATATCGAAAGAGTCTCACACAAAAGCCGGCTGCGTCGGTGACTCCGGTCACCGGGAACCAGCGGCGGATGCGGCGCCTTCGAGATGTCGACGAATGAAATCCCGGATGAAGGCAGCGGGTCTGGCACTGCTGAACCGGCCGGCCTCGCGACCGTCGATGAACAGGATGACCGTCGGGAAGCCCCGCACGGCGTGTCGTCCCGCCAGCTTCATGTTCTCCCCCTCGTCCACCTCCAGCTTTGCGAGTTCCACCTGCCCGCCGAACTCGCGCACCACGCCCTCGAGCACGGGGGCGATCACCAGACAGGGCGTACACCATTCCGCCCAGAAATCGACCAGCACGGGCACTTCCCGGGATCGCTCCAGCACCTCGCGCTCGAAATCCTCGAGATGCACCTCGCGAATGAGCGGTCGTCCGGTGTCCATCACTTGCCCTGGATATAGAGTCGATCGTCGAAGGTGGATACCCACTCGGGGCGCAGCGCCACGAGCATGGTCACCAGCATGCCGTTGAAGACGGATTCGGAGAAGAACATGAGGGGAAAGTAGACGAGATACTGTTCTCCGAGCCAGGCGGTGGTATGGATGCCGAACGCGGCGAAGATCAGGGTCGAGAGCAGGCCCACGCCGAGCATGCCGAGACCACCGGCGAGGAAGGCATTGACATAGATGTAGATGAAGAAATTGTGCGGCAGCCTTCGCTGCGCGAGCACCAGCAGCAGATGGGTGAGCAGAGCCGGGTAGAATCCCATCAGCAGAAGGTTGAGGCCGAAGGTCTCCCAGCCGCCGTTGCCGTTGATGGTCGTGCCCGCCAGCACCATGGCGACACCCAGCAGCGCCAGCCGCCAGCCGACCATGAGCGTGAGCGTGGCGACGCCCAGCAGGTGGATGTGGAGCGTGGGTTTCAGGCCGGCCTTGATGTTCCAGAGCATGAGCATGAACACGCAGGCGGCGAAGAAGACGTTCGAGAAACGGTTGTCGCGCAGACGCCCGAGCGGCGCACGGCGCAGCACCGCGAGCATGAGCACGAGCGCCAGCCCGTTCGCGAGCCAGAGAAACCACCGGGGCAGAAGATGCGCGGGAATGTCCATAGCCGTTCGCCAGATTGCCTCGCCGGACGCCTTTCCGATATCCGATTATATCCTGACCGGTACGATCGGTCATGCCCGCGTCGCCGATCCTCGACGGGAACTCAGGGCAGACCCAGCACCTCCAGCGCATTCTCGGTCGTGACCTCGGCCACTTCTTCCACGGTGATGCCGCGCAGTTCGGCCAGCACCTCGGCCACCTCCGGCAGCCAGGCCGGCTGGTTGCGTTGCCCCCGATGCCGGGCGCCGGTCAGATCGGGGGCGTCGGTCTCGAGCACCAGCGCCTCCAGCGGCAGTCGCGAGGCCAGCATGCGCAGGTGGCGCGACCGGGGGTGGGTCAGCATGCCGCCGAAACCCAGTCGGAAGCCGAGCGCAATGTAACGCTCGGCCTGCTGCAGGCTGCCGTTGAATGCGTGGGCGATGCCGCCTCTCGGGGCATGTCGGCGCAGCAGGGAAAGGACGTCGTCGTGTGCCTTGCGCACGTGCAGCAACACCGGGAGATTGCGCCGCGTGGCGATGGCCAGTTGCGCATCGAGCAGTGCCCGCTGCCGTTCACGATCGGCGTCCTCGATGTAGTAGTCCAGACCGATCTCCCCCACCGCCACGGCAGGATGCTCCACCAGCCAGGCGTCCAGCCGTTCGAGATCGGCGTCTTCATGCCTGTCGGCATAGACCGGATGCAGCCCGTAGGCCGGAAAGAGCGCAGGAGAACGCAGGGTGGTTGCATGGACCGCTTCCCAGTTGAATGCACCAATCGAGGGCACGACGATCCGGGTCACGCCCGCCGACAGGGCGCGCTCGATCACCTGGTCTCTGTCTTCGTCGAATTCCTCGACATCGACATGACAATGGGTGTCAACGAAGACGGGCCGGGCATCCGTGTCGGGGAAAGGCAGCGGTTTCCCATTCATTCTGTTAATCACCTCGCAAAAATTATTGCATATACATCGAGGCCAAAACGACTTATACATGAAAACAAGGAATGTCAGCGGCCTTTCGCTGATCGCCCGAGTCAGACAGCATGTCCCGGCGAGTCCGGGAAGGAGTAGAGCAAATGCCCGAGGTCAAGGAATACAACACGCTGAAGCACGGCCGTCTCGAGCCCGGCGTCAGCTATGCCCGACCACGCCAGGAACTTCCGAAGCGCGTGCAGCTGGGCGATCCCGCGACTTTCGTGATGACCGACTTCACACGGGTCGCAGCCGTCACCATGGGCCCCTGCGCCACGCTCACCGCAGCGAACGAACGCATGAAGGCCTCCGGCGTGCGGCTGCTGCTGGTGACGGACCAGTACAATCAGGTCATCGGCCTGATCACGACTACCGACATCGAAGGAGAACGCCCGGTGCAGTATCTCCGCGAGGTGGGCGGCTCCCGCGAAGACATCATGCTGCGCGACATCATGACACCGCAGGAGCGGCTGGAGGTCCTATACTACGAGGACGTCAAGCGGGCCCGTGTCGGCGACATCGTCAAGACGCTCAAGAAGGTGGGGCGCCAGCATGCACTGGTGGTGGAGACGCTGCCGGACGGCCACCAGCGCATCCGCGGCATCTTCTCGCGCACCCAGATCGGCCGGCAGCTCGGCGTGCCGTTCGACAGCATCGAGATCGCCAACTCCTTCGCGGAAGTGGGTGCCGCGCTG
>JALVEM010000029.1 GCA_027030825.1 Thiohalobacter sp. | reverse complement strand
GATGGGCGTACGGCGACCGCCCGTGGTGCCCTTTCTGAGCCGCAATCACCCGATCAACGTGGTCCTTGGAAAATGGCGTTCCCGCCGCCATTCTGCAGGGGTGGCGGGTGCATGATATAATCCGCCGCGAGCCGGTCGGACAGCCGCTCGCCGCAGGGCGGGAGGAAAGTCCGGGCTCCACAGGGCAGGGTGCCAGGTAACGCCTGGGGGGCGCGAGCCCACGGAAAGTGCCACAGAGAGCAGACCGCCGATGGCCGCATGGCGGCACAGGCAAGGGTGAAAGGGTGCGGTAAGAGCGCACCGCGCGGGTGGCAACACACCGCGGCACGGCAAACCCCACCCGGAGCAAGACCAAATAGGGGAACCAGGGTGTGGCCCGCACCGTTCCCGGGTAGGTCGCTAGAGGCGCATGGCGACATGCGTCCCAGAGGAATGGCTGTCCTCGACAGAACCCGGCTTACAGACCGGCTCATGCATTCCTGTGAGGAGTGAGCGGGCAAGGAGCGGGATGTCCCGGCATCCGCTCCTCGCCCCTCGCTCCTCGCTGCTCACTGGATCATGAAAACACTCTACATCAAGACCTTCGGCTGCCAGATGAACGAATACGATTCCGCCCGCATGGCGGATCTTCTGGCGCGCGAGGGGATTTCGCTCGTCGATGCCCCCGAGCAGGCCGACATTCTCCTGCTCAACACCTGCTCCATCCGCGAGAAGGCCCAGGAGAAGGTCTTCTCGCTGCTCGGGCAGTGGCGAATGCTGAAGCAGGCGCGTCCGGGCCGGGTGATCGGCGTCGGCGGCTGCGTGGCCAGTCAGGAAGGCGAGGCACTGCGTCGGCGCGCGCCCTGGGTCGATGTGGTGTTCGGCCCCCAGACGCTCCACCGTCTCCCGGAGATGCTTCGGGAGGCGACTCGCCGCGGCCCGGTCGTGGATGTGAGCTTTCCCGAGATCGAGAAGTTCGATCGTCTGCCCGAACCGCGTGCCGAGGGCCCCACGGCCTATGTGTCGGTCATGGAAGGCTGCAGCAAGTACTGTACCTTCTGTGTCGTGCCCTATACCCGCGGCGAGGAGGTCAGCCGCCCCTTCGACGACGTGATTGCCGAGGTGGTCGCGCTCGCCGAGCAGGGGGTGCGCGAAATCGTTCTGCTGGGCCAGAACGTCAACGCCTATCGCGGGCCCATGCACGACGGCGGCACCGCGGACCTGGCCCTGCTGATCCACTACGTGGCGGCCGTCGACGGCATCGACCGGATCCGCTACACCACCTCGCACCCCATCGAGATGACCGACAGCCTGATCCGGGCCCACGCCGAGGTGCCGGAGCTGGTCGGGCACCTGCACCTGCCGGTGCAGAGCGGCTCGGATCGCATCCTGGCATTGATGAAACGCAAACACACGGTGCTCGAATATCGCGACATCGTGCGTCGGCTGCGCGAGGCCCGGCCGGACATCTCCCTGTCCTCCGACTTCATCGTCGGATTCCCCGGCGAGACCGAGGAGGACTTCGAACAGACCCTGGACCTGATCCGGGAGGTCGGCTTCGACCAGTCCTTCAGTTTCGTCTACAGCGCGCGACCGGGCACGCCGGCCGCGGAACTGCCCGACGACGTGCCGCTCGAGGTCAAGAAGGCGCGGCTGCACCGGCTGCAGCAGATGATCAACGACCAGGCCGCCCGGATCAGCGCTGCCATGCTGGGCACCGTGCAACGGATCCTGGTCGAGGGGCCCTCGCGGCGGGATCCCGACCGGCTCGCCGGCCGCACGGAAAACAACCGCATCGTCAACTTCACCGGTCCTGCCAGCCTGGTGGGTCGCTTCGCCGAAGTCCGCATCACCGAGGCGCTGCCGCACTCCCTGCGTGGCGAGCTCGTGGAAGCGGAACCGCTGGCGGCCACCGGCACCGATCCACGCGCATGAATCCCTCCCGAAGTTCCAGCGGTTCCGTCACTGCAGAAGTCCTTCTCGAACCGGCCGACAACGAGCGGCTGGCGAGCCTGTGCGGCCAGTTCGACGAGCACCTGCGGCAGATCGAGGGTCGGCTTGGCGTGGAGATCAGCAGCCGCGGCAACCGGTTCCGCGTGATCGGCGAGGATCTGGCCGTGCGCCAGGCCACCGATGTCCTGCGCGCCCTCTATGCCGAGGCCGAGCGCCAGGTGCTCACGCCGGCCGAGGTGCATCTGGCCCTGCAGCAGGCCGGCGCCGAGTCTGCCTCCCCCGAAACCGCGGCAGAGGCGCGCGATATCGCCATCCGCACCCGGGCGGGCGTCATTCGCGGACGGGGCGCGGCCCAGCGGCGCTATCTGGCCCGCATCGCCACCCACGACCTCAACTTCGGCATCGGCCCGGCGGGTACCGGCAAGACCTATCTCGCCGTGGCCAGTGCCGTGCATGCGCTCAACGAGGAGAAGGTGCGGCGCATCATCCTGGTCCGGCCCGCCGTCGAGGCCGGAGAGCGGCTCGGTTTCCTGCCCGGGGACATGGCCCAGAAGGTGGACCCCTATCTGCGGCCGCTCTACGACGCCCTCTACGAGATGCTCGGCTTCGAGAAGGTGGGCAAGCTCATGGACCGCCACGTGATCGAGGTGGCGCCGCTGGCCTTCATGCGCGGCCGCACCCTCAACGAGGCCTTCATCATTCTCGACGAGGCGCAGAACGCCACCGTCGAGCAGATGAAGATGTTTCTCACCCGGATCGGCTTCGGTTCCCGGGCCGTGGTGACCGGCGATGTCACCCAGATCGACCTGCCGCGCGGGGTGACCTCGGGCCTGCGTCACGTGATCGAGGTGCTGCAGGGCGTGGAGGGCGTCAGCTTCACCTTCTTCGGCGCCCGGGATGTGGTGCGGCACCCGCTGGTGCAGCGGATCATCACCGCCTACGAGCGTCACGGGGGTGAAGGGCGCGGCAGCAATGAGTGAGCGCGATCAGGATGCGGGGCTCTCCGTGGATGTGCAGTTCGCGGTCAGGGCGCCCGGTTTTCCCCCGCCGGAGCGGCTGGCCGATTGGGCCCGTGCCTGCTGGCATGGCGGTGCGGCCTCGGTGAGCATTCGCGTGACCGGCGAGGAGGAAAGCCGGCGGCTCAATGCCGAGTATCGCGGCAAGGACCGGCCCACCAACGTGCTTTCCTTCCCCTGCGACCCCATGCCGGGTGTCCCCGAACGACTGCTCGGCGATCTCGTCATCTGCGCCCCCGTGGTCGAACGGGAGGCCGTCGAACAGGGGAAGTCGGTCGAGGCCCATGCCGCCCACATGGTCGTGCACGGCATGCTGCATCTGCTGGGCCATGACCACGTGCGGGAGGAGGACGCGCAGCGCATGGAGGCGCGCGAACGCGAGATCCTGGCCGGATTCGGCTTTCCGGATCCGTATGAACATGAAAACGAACCGGAGTCGCAGATCGATGAATCATGATGACCTGCCGGGACGCCAGGATCGTCGACCGGGACGTGCCGGAGTCATGGATTACAGGGTGACCGGATGAACGAGGAACGAACCGAAGACGGCGGATCGTCACGATCCTGGCTGGATCGCATCGCCCAGGTGTTCGGCGCCGAACCGAAGGATCGCGGCGCTCTGCTCGAGATCCTGCGCGATGCCGAACAGCGCGGGCTGATCGACATGGATGCGCTCTCCATGATCGAGGGCATCCTGCAGGTTTCCGAGATGCAGGTGCGCGACATCATGATCCCAAGGGCGCAGATGGTCGTCATCGAGCGGGATGCGAGCCTGAACACGCTGCTGCCCACGGTCATCGAATCGGGTCATTCGCGCTTTCCTGTCATCGGCGAGGACCGCGACGAGGTCGTGGGCATCCTGCTGGCCAAGGACCTGCTCCGCTATCGATGCGAGGAAGAGGCCGCCTTCGACATGCGCGATGTCATGCGACCGCCCGTCTTCATCCCGGAGAGCAAGCGCCTCAACGTGCTGCTCAAGGAGTTCCGGGCCAGCCGCAACCACCTGGCGATCGTGGTGGACGAATACGGCGGCGTGGCCGGCATGGTCACCATCGAGGACGTGCTCGAGCAGATCGTCGGCGAGATCGCCGACGAGCACGACATCGAGGAGAGAAGCACCATCCGGCGGCGTCCGGACGGTCACTATGTGGTGAAGGCCCTCACTCCCATCGAGGACTTCAACGAATACTTCGGAACACGCCTGAGCGACGAGTCGTTCGACACCATCGGTGGCCTGGTGGCCCAGGAGTTCGGGCACGTGCCCCAGCGCGGGGAGACGGTGCAGATCGGCAACCTGCTGTTCCGGGTGCTGCGCGCGGACAATCGTCGAATCCATCTCCTCGAGGTGTTGCGGCTGGACGAGACTGCCGGGAAGGCCGCCGAACAGGAACCGCGCGACGGTGGTGATGGCGGCTCGGCCTGAAGCCGTGACGGCCACAAGCCGACGCACCGCGCTTGTCCGCCTGGCGGTTCCGTTGTCCTTCCTGGCCGGTGCCCTGGCCGTCCCGGGCTTTGCGCCCTGGGGTTTCTGGCCTCTGACACTCGTTGCCTTCACGATCTATCAGTACCTGCTGTTCGCCCGGCCGGACAAGGGCGTGCGCCTGGGACTGGCCTTCGGCCTGGGCATGTTCGGTCTGGGCGTCAACTGGGTGCGGATCAGCCTGCACGACTACGGCGGTCTGGGCTTGCCCGAAGCACTGCTGCTCACCGGGCTGCTGGTGATCTATCTCTCCTGCTATCCCATGATGCACGGCTGGCTGGTCTCGCGACTGGATCGCAGGCCCCTGGTCGTCTCCATGCTGCTCTCGCCGGTGTTCTGGGTACTGCTCGAATGGCTGCGGGGCCAGGCGTTCACCGGTTTCCCCTGGCTGGCTGCAGGCTACAGCCAGACCGACAGCCTGCTGGGCGGACTGGCGCCGCTCGGCGGGGTTTTCACCGTGAGTTACGCGCTGGTGTTGACCGCTGCGCTGCTGGCGGGGCTGCCACGGCTGCGTCACCCGGCGGCCTTTGTCTGGTCCGGAATCGGGTTGCTGGTGCTCTGGGGGCTGGGCTGGCTCGCTGGTGCCCACGAGTGGACCGAACCGGCCGGGGAGCCGGTGCGGGTGAGTCTGCTGCAGGGCAACATCGACCAGGCGGAGAAGTGGAAACCGGAGATGCGCGACATCACCATCGCCCGCTATACGAGGATGACGCGCAACGAGTGGTACGACGGCGACTGGGGCGCCCGGCTCGTCGTCTGGCCCGAATCGGCCATTCCGGCGTTCGCCGACCAGGTGGAAGAGGCCGTGATCCGGCCGCTGATCCGGGAGGCTGCCTCGGTGGGTGGAGATCTCCTGATCGGGGTGCCGGTGCTCGATCGCACGGACTGGCGCTACTACAACGCCGTCATGGCAGTGACCGGGGATGGCGTGAATTACTACTACAAGCATCATCTGGTGCCCTTCGGCGAATTCCTGCCGCTGCGCGAATGGCTCGGCAACCTGATCGAAGTGATGCCCCTGCCGGTGGCCGATTTCTCTGCCGGTGCGCTCGACCAGCCCCTGCTGCAGGTGGC
>JALVEM010000028.1 GCA_027030825.1 Thiohalobacter sp. | reverse complement strand
TTCGGCATGCCGCCCGCACTCTCGTTATCGTGATTCACATTAGATCAGCCCATGGTGGAAATGTCCATGAACACCATGGATTCCAACACCAGGTCATCGATTCTTCACTCGAACCCGCCATTCGATTGTCATCGAGGGTTCGAATCCGTTCCTTCGATCCAGCAAAAAGGGCCCGCTTCGGGGCCCTTTTCTCTGGATGGCGGAGAGAGAGGGATTACTCGGCCTGCGGCCTCGCCCTTCGGGCCGCCGTCGCTTCGCTCCGGCGTTGTCTCGCCCGCTGCGCGGGCTCGGCTCGAACCCGCCATTCGATCTCCATCGAGGGTTCGAATCCGTTCCTTCGATCCAGAGAAAAGGGCCCGCTTCGGGGCCCTTTTCTCTGGATGGCGGAGAGAGAGGGATTCGAACCCTCGATGGGGCTTTTGACCCCATACTCCCTTAGCAGGGGAGCGCCTTCAGCCGCTCGGCCATCTCTCCGGTGTCGTGTCGGAGGGCAAGGATACCGGGCGGCAGGGCGCAGGTAAAGACGGCCTCACTCACCTCCCTTGATCACGACTGCATCGTCGCCGGCACCGCCATTCTGTTCCTGCTGGATGCGCTCGTAGATCTCTTCGCGATGGACTGCCACGTCCCTGGGCGCACTGACGCCGATACGTACCTGGTTGCCCTTGACGCCGAGCACGGTCACCGTCACGTTGTCACCGATCATGAGGGTCTCTCCCACCCTTCGGGTCAGAATCAACATCTGCGAGTCTCCTTAACTCATTATGTCCATGCCCCGGTTTCCCGCGGACCCCGTGCGCATGTTCACTCCATCGGCCACCTCCGGCGAAACTGTAGGCGGCCGGCCTCCCTGCGGGCAGAATACGTCAGCCGGCGGGCTGATCCAGATGGAAGGCCTCGTGCAGGGCGCGCACGCCGAGCTCGAGGTATTTTTCGTCCACCACCACGGAAATCTTGATCTCGGAGGTCGAAATCATGCGGATATTGATTCCCTCCTCGGCCAGGGCGCGGAACATGGTGGCCGCGATGCCTGCATGCGAACGCATGCCCACGCCGACCAGCGAGATCTTGACGATGCGGTTGTCCCCGGAGACCTCGACCGCCCCGAGTTCCCTGGCCACGTTTTTCAGGATTTCCAGTGCCTTGTCGTAGTCTCCGCGGTTGACGGTGAAGGTGAAGTCGGTGGTCCTGCCGTCGGGGGCGACGTTCTGCACGATCATGTCGATCTCGATGTTGGCGTCTGCCACCGGCCCGAGCAGCTTGGCGGCGATGCCCGGCTGATCGGGGACGCCGAGCACGGTGATCTGGGCCTCGTCGCGGTTGAAGGCGATGCCGGAGATCAGGGGATTCTCCATGTCTTCGTCCTCGTAGGTGATCAGCGTGCCCTCGCCCTCCTCGAAGGAGGACAGCACGCGCAACGGAACATTGTACTTGCCGGCGAACTCCACCGCGCGGATCTGCAGCACCTTGGAACCCAGGCTGGCCATCTCCAGCATTTCCTCGAAGGTGATGCGATCCAGCCGGCGCGCCTCCGGGACCACGCGGGGATCCGTGGTGTAGACGCCGTCGACGTCGGTGAAGATCTGGCATTCGTCGGCGCCCAGGGCCGCCGCCAGGGCGACGGCAGTGGTGTCGGAACCGCCGCGCCCCAGGGTCGTGATGTTCCCGGCCTCGTCCACGCCCTGGAAGCCCGCCACGACCACCACCCGGCCGGCATCGAGATCCTCCCGGACCTTGCGGGCGTCGATTTCCTGGATCCGGGCCTTGTTGTGGGCGTTGTCGGTGAGTATGTGCACCTGGTGGCCGGTATAGGAACGCGCCGGCACGCCGCGCTTCTCCAGCGCCATGCTGAGCAGGGCGATCGTGACCTGCTCGCCGGTGGAGAGCAGCACGTCGAGCTCCCGCGGCACCGGCCGCTCGGAGATCTGGCGGGCCAGACCGAGCAGGCGATCCGTCTCGCCGCTCATGGCCGAGACGACCACCACGAGCCGGTGGCCCTGCTCCCGGTAGCGTTTCACCTTCTCGGCCACGGCCTCGATCCGCTCGATGCTGCCGACCGAGGTGCCGCCGTATTTCTGGACGATGAGCGCCATGGGCTTCCCGTGAAGATTCAGAGATTGCTTATGGACAAAGCGCGGGATTGTACAGGGAAACCGGCTCTCGGGGCCAGATGGTCAGGAAGCGGTCAGGCTGGCGAGATGCGCCTTCACCAGCTCGGGAACGGCCGCGAGCGCCGCGTCGAGCTGTTCAGGGCGGTTGCCGCCCGCCTGGGCCATGTCGGGCCGACCACCGCCCTTGCCGCCGACCCGCTCGGCCACGGCACGGATCAGGTCTCCGGCGCGGATGCGATCGGTGAGGTCCTTCGTCACCCCGGCGACCAGGTTCACCTTCCCCTCGTTGACCGTGCCCAGCACCACCACGCCCGAACCGAGCCGGTTGCGCAGCTGATCGAGCGTCTCGCGCAGGACCTTGACCGGGGTGCCGTCCTCCAGGCGGGTGGCGAGTACGGGAATGCCTTCGACCTCGACGGTGCGGTCGGTCAGGGCACTGCCCTGGCTGGCCGCCAGTTTCGCCCGCAGCCGCTCGAGTTCCTTCTCCAGCGTGCGCTGACGCTCGAGGAGCTGCGCCACCTTCTCGTCCGCCTGCTCCGGCGGCGCCTTGAGCAGGGCGGCGATGTGGCGCAGCCGTGACTCGATATCCTCGGCGTATTCCAGCGCCTTCTCGCCGGTCACGGCCTCGATGCGGCGCACGCCGGCCGCGATGCCGCTCTCGGAGACGATCTTGAACAGGCCGATCTCGCCCACCCGGCGCACATGGGTGCCGCCACAGAGCTCGATGGAGAAGTCGCCCATCTGCAACACCCGCACCTCGTCGCCGTATTTCTCGCCGAACAGGGCCATGGCACCGGTCCTGCGGGCCTCCTCGAGCGGCATGATGCGGGCCTCGACCTCCAGATCGCGACGGATCTGTTCATTGACCAGATGTTCCACCTCGCGCAGCTGTGCCTCGGTCAGAGGCTCGAAGTGCGAGAAGTCGAAACGCAGGCGGTCGGGCCCCACGAGCGAGCCCTTCTGCTGCACGTGCTCGCCCAGCACCCGGCGCAGCGCGGCGTGCAGCAGATGGGTGGCGGAATGGTTGAGCATGACGGCGCGCCGACGGGCCTCGTCCACGCGCGCCTCGACCTCCTCGCCGACCACCAGTTCGCCCTCTTCCACTTCCCCGATGTGGAGGATGGCGTGGCCGCTCTTCTGGGTATCGGTGACCCGGAACCGGGCCGTGGCCGTCTCGATCACGCCCGTATCGCCCACCTGGCCGCCGCTCTCGGCATAGAAGGGCGAGTGATCCAGCACCACCACGCCCTTCTCGCCCGCCCGCAGTCGCTCGACCGCATCCTCGTTGCGGTACAGGGCCTCGATGCGGGCACGCTCCACCAGATGCTCGTAGCCCGTGAACTCGGTGCAGACATCGACCTTGAGCCCGGCGTTGTAATCGACCTCGAAACGGCTGGCGGTCCGGGCGCGTTCCCGCTGGGCGGCCATCTCATGCTCGAACCCGGCCATGTCGAGTGTGAGATTGCGCTCCCGCGCGATATCGGCCGTCAGATCCACCGGGAAACCATAGGTGTCGTAGAGCCGGAACACCAGCTCGCCCGGGATCACCTTGCCCTCGAGCCCGGCGATGGCCTCTTCGAGCAGGGCCATGCCCTTCTCGAGCGTCTCGGCAAAGCGTTCCTCTTCCTGTCGGAGCACCCGTTCGACCTGAGGCCGGGCGGCCACGAGTTCCGGATAGGCATCACCCATTTCCTCGGCCAGTGGCGCCACCAGGCGGTAGAAGAAGGGCTCCTTGGCACCCAGCAGATAGCCGTGGCGGATGGCGCGACGGATGATCCGGCGCAGGACATAGCCGCGCCCCTCGTTCGAGGGCAGCACCCCGTCGGTGATCAAGAAGGCGCAGGACCGGATGTGATCGGCGATGACACGCAACGAGACATTGTCCGTCTCGCGCGTGCCCAGCACTTCGGCGGCCGCGGCGATGAGATGGCGAAAGAGATCGATCTCGTAATTGCTGTGCACGCCCTGCAGCACGGCAGCGAGCCGCTCCAGCCCCATGCCGGTATCGACCGAGGGCCGCGGCAGCGGATGCAGGTTGCCCTCGGCGTCCCGGTTGTACTGCATGAAGACCAGGTTCCAGATCTCCACGTAGCGGTCGCCGTCCTCGTCGGGAGAACCGGGAGGCCCCCCGGGCACTTCGGGGCCGTGGTCGTAGAAGATCTCGGAACAGGGACCGCAGGGACCGGTGTCTCCCATCGCCCAGAAGTTGTCGCTCTCGTAGCGTGCCCCGCCCGGCTTGTCGCCGATGCGCGTGAAGCGGGCCGGATCGATCCCGATCTCTTCGAGCCAGATGTCCGCGGCCTCGTCGTCCTCGGCGTAGACGGTCACCCACAGGCGCTCGGGCGGGAGCCGGAAGACCTCCGTGAGCAGCTCCCAGGCATAGGCGATGGCCTCGCGCTTGAAGTAGTCGCCGAAGCTGAAATTGCCCAGCATCTCGAAGAAGGTGTGATGCCGTGCCGTATAACCGACGTTCTCGAGATCGTTGTGCTTGCCGCCGGCCCGCACGCAGCGCTGGGCGCTGGCCGCGCGCGTGTAGGGCCGCGTCTCGCGACCGAGAAAGACATCCTTGAACTGCACCATGCCGGCATTGGTGAACAGCAGGGTGGGATCGTTGGCCGGCACCAGCGAGCTGGACGGCACGATGGCATGTCCCTTCTGCTCGAAGAAATCGAGGAAAGTGCGGCGGATGTCGGCGGTTTTCATCGGCGGTTTCTCGGCTCCGGGCCCAGGCTGCTAGCTTACCCGATGGCGCGTGCCGCGTCACTCGGCATCATCCGGGAAATCCCGAAGGAAATCAGGGTCGAACCCGCGATCCTGAAGGTAGCGCAGCTGTCTTGCCCGCGCCTTCCAGTCGCCGGACGCGGCGTCTCCGAACCGCTTGCGGTGCACGGCCCGCGCCCGTGCCCGCCAGTCCACGTCCAGCGCGGCCAGCGCTGCGTCGGCGATGGCGTCCGGGACTCCCCGCTGCCGGAGTTCCTGCCGGATGCGCCGGGGACCGTATCCACGCTCGGCGCGGCCCCGGGCATACACCTCGGCGAACCGCGCATCGCTCAAAGAGCCGTCGTCCTCCAGGCGATCGAGCGCCTGCCCGATCAGGCCATCCGGGTGGCCACGCCGCGCGAGCTTGGCCGCCAGCTCGAGGCGTGAATGCTCGCGCCGGGCCAGCAGGCGCACGGCCGCCGCCAGCACGGCCTGCAGGGGATCCTCCTCGGCCACGAGGGTCGTCCGTATTACTGCAAGGCCTCGGCCTCGGCGGCCTCCTCGGTCTCCTCGCCGCGGCCACGCTGTGGCAGGAGCCGGGCACGGATGGCCTGCTCGATCTCCTCGGCCATCTCCGGATGCTCGCGCAGGAACTGGCGGGCATTCTCCTTGCCCTGGCCGATGCGCTCGCCCTGGTAGCTGTACCAGGCGCCG
>JALVEM010000027.1 GCA_027030825.1 Thiohalobacter sp. | reverse complement strand
CGCCAGCTCGCCCGCCAGCTCGGCATCGAGCTGATCCGCTTCGACATGTCGGAATACATGGAGCGCCACACCGTCTCGCGCCTGATCGGCGCACCGCCGGGCTACGTGGGCTTCGATCAGGGCGGGCTGTTGACCGACCAGATCCTGAAGCATCCGCATTCGGTCCTGCTGCTCGACGAGATCGAGAAGGCCCATCCGGAGGTATTCAACCTGCTGCTGCAGGTGATGGACCACGGCACGCTGACCGACAACAACGGCCGCAAGGCGGACTTCCGCAACGTCATCATCGTCATGACGACCAATGCCGGTGCTCAGGAGATGGACCGGCCCTCGATCGGCTTTGCGCGTCAGGATCATTCCACCGACGGCATGGAGGCCATCCGGCGCCTGTTCACGCCGGAGTTCCGCAACCGGCTGGATGCCATCATCCAGTTCAAGCCGCTCGATGCCACCGTCATCGCCCAGGTGGTCAACAAGTTCGTCTACGAGCTCGAAGCGCAGCTGTCCGAGAAGGGCGTCACCATCGAGCTCGACGACGAGGCGCGGGTCTGGCTGGCCGAGAAGGGTTACGACCCGAAGATGGGCGCCCGGCCGATGGCCCGGGTGGTCCGCGAGCACATCAAGAAGCCGCTGGCCGACGAGATCCTGTTCGGCCGCCTGTCACGCGGCGGTCACGTGCTCGTGACGGTGCAGGATGGCGAACTGGCGCTGGAGATCGAGGAAGAAGAGAAGGTCTGAAGCGGGGCGGGGTACCGGCGCGTCAGCGGGAGCGGTAGACGATGCGCCCCTTGGTCAGATCGTAGGGCGTCAGCTCGACCTTCACCCGGTCGCCGGTGAGAATGCGGATGTAGTTCTTGCGCATCTTGCCGGAGATGTGCGCGGTCACGACGTGGCCGTTGTCCAGCTCGACGCGGAACATGGTATTGGGCAGCGTCTCGATGACGGTGCCTTCCATTTCGATGTGATCTTCCTTTGCCATGCGGTTCCGATACCTCCCGGTGCGAAGTGCCGCGCATTATAGCGGCAGCTCGACCCGAAACAAAGAAATCACGCCCGATCCGCGCGGATCGGGTGCTCGTTCCTCCATATGGCGGCGTCCGGGACGAATTCAACCCGCATCCGTCGCAGCGACCTCGACCCAGCGGTTGCCCAGGCGGCGCTGCTGGGGGAGAAACCGGGCCTTGTAGGCCATCCTGGCGCTGCCCTCGATCCAGTAGCCCAGATAGAGCCAGGGGAGTTCCTGTTCCCGGGCGAGCCGAATCTGCTCCAGGATGGCGAAGTTGCCCAGTCCGCGGGACGGTTCTTCGGGTTCGTAGAAGGTATAGACCGCCGAAAACCCCTGATCGAGGAGGTCCGTGACGGCCACCGCCATCAGCCTGCCATCCGGCGCGCGGATCTCCAGGAAACGGGTGTCGGACCAGTCGCTCGTCAGAAACTCGAGGAAGTCTTCCGGATCGGGGTCGTCCATGCCGCCGCCCGGATGCCGGGCAGCGAGATAGCGGCTGTAGAGCGCGAAATACTCATCCGTGAACCGAGGCTCCACGAAGCGGCTGGCGAGATCGGCGTTGCGGCGCCGGCAACGGCGGTCGCGACGCGAGGGCCGGAACCGGTCGACCGGGATGCGCACCGGGACGCAGGCCCGGCATCCCAGGCAGGCGGGGCGGTATACGTGGTCGCCGCTGCGGCGGAAACCCAGTTCGATCAGCCGGTCGTAGAGTGCCTGGCCGAGGATGGCGGGGTCCACCCATTCGCTGGTGGATTCCCGCCCCGGCAGGTAGCTGCAGGGGGTGCCCGGCCCGCGGAAAAGGTGGATGTGTGTGGGCAGCCGATCGCGGTTCATCGCGTCTCGCCTCCGGCGGCGATTCGTTCCAGTACCCGATCGGTCAGATCCACGGGTGTCTCCCAGGTTCCCGGGGCTTCCGGCTCGATCCTGCCGATGGCGGCCAGGAAGTCGCTGCGCGGAATCTCGCGGGCGCCCATGCGGACGAGGTGATCGGTGTGCACCTGGCAGTCGATCAGCCGGTAGCCGAGTTCTTGGAGCCGGACGGTCAGGTGCACCAGGGCGATCTTGGAAGCATCGTTCTCCCGCGCGAACATGGATTCTCCGAAGAACACGCCGCCCAGCGCCACGCCGTAGAGTCCGCCGACCAGGCGGTCGCCCTGCCAGGCCTCCACGCTGTGGGCCCAGCCGGCCCGGTGCAGCTCGAGGTAGGCGGCCTGCATTTCGGGAAGCAGCCAGGTGCCGGCCTCGCCGGGGCGGGGCGCAGCGCAGCCGGCCAGAACCTCGGCGAATGCGGTGTCGAAGCGGATCTCGAAGGGGCGCTGGCGCAGCCGCTTGCGCAGGCTGCGGGAGATGCGGATCTCGTCCGGATACAGGACCAGTCTCGGGTCGGGCGACCACCAGAGGATGGGCTGGCCGGCGCTGTACCAGGGGAAGATCCCGTGCCGGTAGGCATTGAGCAGGCGCGTGACGGTGAGGTCGCCGCCCAGCGCCAGCAGCCCGTTGGGTTCGTCGAGCGCATACTCCACCGGCGGGAAGGGGGCATCCGGATGCCTGCCGAGCCAGAAGGGGCCCTGAAAGGGTCGCGTCATGCGATCAATGGTAACGCAGATGGCCGGCGGCGCCACCCCGGTGTTTCTGTGGATTGAAGCTAGCGCGTCAGAATTCAGAATCCAGAATCCAGAATTCAGAATTCAGAAGCAAGAAGCTGGAAGCTGGAAGCTGGAAGCTGGAAGCTGGAAGCTGGAAGAATAGCCACGGAATCCACCGAATCCATGGAAAGGGATTGTCGGCCACGAAATCCATGAAACCCGCGAAAGGTTTGATGGTTTTCCGTCATGCGGAGCGAGTGCCCATTTCTTCGTCATTCCGGGCGAGCGAGCCCGGCCTTGAGCCGGGGGAGCGAGACCCGGAATCCAGAAACCACGCTGATCCCTGTCGCCGCGGCTGACGCTTTTTCTGGATCCCGGATAGCCCGCTGCGCGGGCTTCCGGGATGACTTAAAGGTGGATGTTGCGCGGGTTTCCGGGATGACCAAAGGTGTGGTTCCGGACAAGCCCGCGTGCTTCGGAACGACCAGAATATATCCCTCCGCGTTCTCTGCATCTCTGCGCCCTCAGCGTTCTGGTTCGATGAGATCGGAGGGTTACGCTACTCGCCGGCCTCGAGCGCGTCGAGATACTTCTCGGCGTCCAGCGCGGCCATGCAGCCGGTGCCGGCGGAGGTGATGGCCTGGCGGTAGACGTGGTCCATGACGTCGCCGGCGGCGAACACGCCCGGCTTGCTGGTGGCGGTGGCGTCGCCCTCGGTGCCGCTTTTCACCTTGATGTAGCCGTTCTCCATCTCGAGCTGGCCCTCGAAGATCCCGGTGTTCGGACTGTGGCCGATGGCGATGAACACACCGTCGACCCGGATCTCCTTCGTCTCGTCGGTCTTGACGTTGCGGATGCGGATGCCGGTCACCCCCATGTCGTCGCCGAGCACCTCGTCGAGCACGTGATCCCACTCGATGGTGACCTTGCCCTCCTTCGCGCGCGCGAAGAGGCGGTCCTGGAGGATCTTCTCGGCCCGCAGGGCGTCGCGCCGGTGCACCAGGGTGACGTGGGAGGCGATGTTGGAGAGATAGAGCGCCTCTTCCACCGCGGTGTTGCCGCCGCCGATGACGGCCACCGGCTTGTCGCGGTAGAAGAAGCCGTCGCAGGTGGCGCAGGCGGAGACGCCCCGCCCCTTGTACTTCTCCTCCGAGGGCAGGCCCAGGTAGCGCGCCGAGGCCCCGGTGGCGATGATGAGCGCGTCGCAGGTGTAGACGCCGGAGTCGCCCTTGAGGGTGTAGGGCGGGGTGGAGAGGTCGGTCTCGTTGATGTGGTCGAAGACGATCTCGACGTTGAACCGCTCGGCATGCTCGCGCATCTGTTCCATGAGCTGCGGACCGGTGAGGTCCGGCGGGCCGCCCGGCCAGTTCTCGACCTCGGTGGTGGTCATGAGCTGGCCGCCCTGTTCGAGGCCCGTGATGAGCAGGGGGTTCAGGTTGGCGCGGGCGGCGTAGATGGATGCCGTGTAGCCGGCGGGTCCGGAGCCGAGAATGATGAGACGGGCGTGACGGGGTTCGCTCATGGGATTGACCTCCTGCTGAATGGTTCCGCGCCGGCAGGGCCGGGGCGAGGGATGGCGTATCATACAAACCCCCGGTTTGGAGCGTAAAGCGAGGATGTGATGCGCATCGCCATGGGCGTGGAATACGACGGCACCGTCTTCTGCGGCTGGCAGTACCAGGATCACTGCCGCAGCGTGCAGCAGGCGGTCGAGGACGCCCTCTCGAAGGTCGCGGACCATCCGGTGCGCACGGTCTGTGCCGGACGCACGGATACCGGCGTGCATGCCACGGCCCAGGTGATCCACTTCGACACGGAGGCCATGCGCCCCGAGCATGCCTGGGTCATGGGCGGCAACGTCAGTCTGCCGCGGGCGGTGAGCCTGCGCTGGGCACGGGTCGTGGACGAGGACTTCCATGCCCGCTACAGCGCCACGGCCCGCACCTACCGGTATCTCATCCTCAACCGGGAGCAGCGTCCGGCCCTGCTGCGGCGCCGGGTCTGCTGGGAGCACCGGCCACTGGATGCCAGCCGCATGCAGGCAGCCGGCAAGTTGCTGCTCGGCGAGCACGACTTCTCCGCCTTCCGGGCGGCCGGCTGTCAGGCGAAACATCCGGTGCGCACCATCGAGCGCCTGCGCGTGGCCCGGCACGGCGAGCTGATCCGCATCGATGTCACCGCCAACGCCTTTCTGCATCACATGGTGCGCAATATCGCCGGCACCCTGATCAAGGTCGGCCGGGGCGAGCGGCCGGTGGAATGGGTGGGCGAGGTACTGGCCGGCCGTGACCGGACCGCCGCCGGCATCACCGCCCCGCCCGAGGGGCTCTATTTCGTTCAGGTCGTCTATCCGGAGCGGTTCGGCCTGCCCACCGAGCCGGTCTGGCCCCTGATCGGCGGGGAAGGCATGGTATGATGGACGATCCGGGCCGGACGGACGGGGGCATGCGCACTCGGGTGAAGATCTGCGGCATCCGCCGCCGCGAGGATGCCATGGCGGCCATCGGGGCCGGTGCCGATGCACTGGGGTTCGTGTTCCATGCCCCGAGCCCGCGGGCGATCGCGCCGCCCGAGGCTGCGGCGCTGGCGCGTTCGCTGCCGCCCTTCGTCGCCCGGGTGGGCCTGTTCGTCGATGCCGAAGAGAAGGCCGTGCGCAAGGTGCTCGCGCAGGTGCCGCTCGATCTGCTGCAGTTCCACGGGCAGGAGTCGCCCGAATGGTGCGGCCGCTTCGGCCGGCCCTGGATGAAGGCCGTGCGCATGGGGCCGGACGTGGACCTGGCCGGGGAAATGGCGGCGCTGGCCGAGGCCGGCGCCTGCGCCGTGCTGGTCGATGCCTGGCATCCGGCCCTGCAGGGCGGCACCGGCGAGACCTTCGACTGGGACCGGATCCCGGAGAATCGGCCCCTGCCGCTGGTGCTGGCCGGCGGCCTGACGCCGGAGAACGTCGGGGAGGCCATTC
>JALVEM010000026.1 GCA_027030825.1 Thiohalobacter sp. | reverse complement strand
GAAGCCGCCCGTTCCGGCGAGCGCCGTCACAGCCTGCTGGGCCTGATGGACCGCTGCGCCACGGCCATGGGCAGCCGCCTGCTGCGCCAGTGGCTGCACCGTCCCCTGCGCGATGCCCGGACCCTGCGCGGCCGCCACCAGTGCGTGGAATTCCTGGTCACGACGGGCCTTCATGAAGGCGTGCACGAGGCCCTGACCGGGCTCTGCGATCTGCCCCGGGTGCTTTCCCGCGTTGCCCTGCGCCAGGCGCGCCCCCGTGACCTCGCGGCCCTGCGCGACACCCTGGCGCGCCTGCCGGCCCTGCGCGCGCTGCTCGCCGAGGCCGACGATCCCCTGCTCGAGCGCCTCCACCGGGAGGTCGGCGAGCATGCGCGGCTGGCGCGGACGCTGCGCCAGGCCATCGTCGAGGCGCCGCCGCAGCTTTTGCGCGACGGCGGCGTGATCGCCGAGGGCTACGACGCCGAGCTCGACGAGCTGCGCGCCCTGTCCCGCGACGCCGACGCCTTCCTGCTCTCGCTCGAGGCCCGGGAGCGGGAGCGCACGGGCATCGCCAATCTGCGGGTCCGCTACAACAAGGTCCACGGCTACTACATCGAGGTCAGCCGCGGCCAGGCCGACCGGGTGCCCGAGGAATATCAGCGCCGCCAGACCCTCAAGGGGGCCGAGCGCTTCATCACCCCCGAGCTGAAGGCGTTCGAGGACCGGGTGCTCTCGGCGCGGGAGAAGGCGCTGGCGCTCGAGAAGGCGCTGTGGGAGGGGCTGCTCGACCGGATCCTGGAGGAGCTGGCCCCGCTGCAGCGCACCGGGGATGCCCTGGCCGAACTGGACGTGCTGGCGAACCTGGCCGAACGGGCGGCGACGCTCGACTTCCACCGGCCCGAGCTGGTCGATGCCCCCGGCATCGAGATCCGCGGCGGCCGCCATCCGGTCATCGAGCAGACGCTCGAGGATCCCTTCGTGCCCAACGACCTGGTGCTGGACGAGCGCCGGCGCATGCTCGTCATCACCGGTCCCAACATGGGCGGCAAGTCCACCTACATGCGGCAGGCGGCGATCATCGTCCTGCTGGCCTGCATCGGCAGTTTCGTGCCGGCCGAGTCCGCCCGCATCGGGCCGGTCGACCGCATCTTCACCCGCATCGGGGCCTCGGACGATCTGGCCTCGGGGCGCTCGACCTTCATGGTGGAGATGACGGAGACGGCCAACATCCTGCACAACGCCACCGACCGCAGCCTGGTGCTGCTCGACGAGATCGGCCGCGGCACCAGCACCTACGACGGCCTGTCGCTGGCCTGGGCCGTGGCCCTGGATCTGGCGACCCGCTCGCGCGCCTTCACCCTGTTCGCCACGCACTATTTCGAGCTCACCGAGCTGGCCGGCCAGGTCGAGGGCATCGAGAACGTGCATCTCGACGCCGTCGAACACGGGGACCGCGTCGTCTTCCTGCACAACGTCAAGCCGGGCCCCGCCGATCGCAGCTACGGCCTGCACGTCGCCGCGCTGGCCGGCATCCCCGCCGACGTGCTGGAGACCGCACGCCGCAAGCTGGCCGAACTCGAACGCCAGGCGGAACATCCGCCCGCAGCAGGACCGGCCGCCCCGCAGCTTGCGCTCTTCCCGGACCCGGCGGAACACCCGGTCATCGAGGCCGTCTCGCGGATCGACCCCGATGCGCTGACACCTCGCCAGGCACTCGACCTGCTCTACCGCCTGCGCGAACTGGTGGACGAAGCCGGATGATTCCGAACGAATTCCGCCCCGGATGATCTGAATCAAACAGGGATTGTCTCGTCGATGGCAAATTCCCGTATCATTTCGGTCAGCCTTTCCATCCACGGACACAGGAGTCTGTCATGACCTTCGTCGTTGCGGAAAACTGCATCAAGTGCAAATACACCGACTGTGTGGAAGTCTGCCCCGTGGACTGCTTTCACGAAGGCCCGAACTTCCTGGTGATCGATCCCGAGGAATGCATCGACTGCACGCTCTGCGAACCCGAATGCCCCGCCGAGGCCATCTTCGCCGAGGACGACCTGCCGCCGGGACAGGAACAGTTCCTCGAACTCAATGCCGAGCTCGCCAAGGTCTGGCCGGTGATCACCGAGAAGAAGGACCCCCTGCCCGATGCCGACGAATGGAACGGCAAGGAAGGCAAGCTGCAGTATCTGGAGCGCTGAGTTCCGACCGGTCACGCCTTGAATCCGGCCGCCTCCGGCCGCATATCGGGGACGACATCGCAGTCTGCAGTTCCGGGAGTTGCCCATGAGTCCGAACCAGAACGTCATCGAGGTCACCGCGCGGGATTTCGATCGGGAAGTCATCGAGCGCTCGCACCAGGTGCCCGTGCTGGTGGATTTCTGGGCCGAATGGTGCGGCCCCTGTCAGATGCAGCTGCCCATCCTGCTCAAGCTGGCGCAGGAATACGGCGGCAAGTTCGTGCTGGCGAAGGTCAACACCGACCGCGAGCAGGAACTCGCCATGCAGTTCGGCATCCGCAGCATTCCCACCATGAAGCTGTTCAAGGACGGCCGGGTGGTGGAAGAGGTGATGGGTGCCCAGGGCGAGGCCGCGCTGCGCGCACTGATCGACCCCTACATCGAGCGTGAATCGGACCAGGCCCGTGCCGAGGCCCTGCGCAAGGCCGAGGCGGGCGACATCGAAGGTGCCCTGGATCTGCTGCGCATGGCGGCGGCCGACGATCCGGACAACCCGCGCGTGCTGCAGGACTACGCCCGCCTGGCGATCCAGGCCGGCGCGCTCGACGAGGCCCGCCACCTGCTCGATCAGCTGCCTGCCAACGTCCGTGCCGGCGACGAGTTCCGTGGCCTGGAAGCCCTGCTCGCGCTGGCCGAGACTGCCCGCGAGGCGCCCCCCGAGGAGGAACTCCAGGCGCATGTCTCGCAGCATCCGGACGACCTGGAGGCGCGCGAGAAGCTCGCCGCCCGGCTTGCGTTGCGCAGTGCCTGGCGCGAGGCGCTCGATCAGTATCTCGAGATCCTCAAGCGCGACCGCAATTTCCACGACGGCATCGGACGCCGCGGCATGCTGATGGTCTTCGATCTGCTGGGCAGCGAGGATCCTCTGGTGGGCGAATATCGGCGCAGGATGGCCAACTGGCTCTACTGAAGACTGCTGCGAAACCCGTCTGCGGTGTTGCGCGCTGCTCGCTCCTTGGGCTATCCGGCTCGATATGTCATTGACTGCTACTGCGCCTTGCGCAACGGACTGCGGGCAGCGGCCTCGGCCCGCTTCTCCAGCAGACGCAGCAGCCGGGCCGGCGGCACGTAGCCGGGCAGAATGTCACCGTCGTTCAGGATGATGGCCGGCGTACCGCGCAGACCCAGCGCCTCCACCAGCTCCATGTGCTGCTCGACGGGATTCTCGCACCGGGCCCCGGTATCGAGTGGCCGGCCCTGCTTGGCCTCGGTCAGCGCCTTTTGCCTATCCCTGCTGCACCAGACGGCGATCGCCTTCTTCCAGGACTCGCTGCCGCGCCCGGCGCGCGGGAAGAAGGCGTATCGGATGGTGATGCCCAGGGCGTTGTAATCCTTCACCTGGCTGTGAAGCTTTCGGCAATAGCCGCAATCGATGTCGGTGAAGACGGTGACGCGGAATTTCTCGTCGCGGGCCGGGAAGACGATGGTCTGCCGATCCTCGAGCGAGGCCATGGCCTGTCTCACCAGCGCCGTCTTGCGCAGCATGGTGAGATCCGTCATGGTCGTGAGATCGAGCAGGTTGCCCTGGATGAGATAGCGGCCATCCTCCGTCACGTAGAAGATGCGGGGGCCGTAATCCACCTCGTAGAGCCCGGGCACCGGTGTCTTCAGGATGGCATCGGGACGGGCATCGGGAAGAATCTTCTTCAGGCGGTCCCGGATGGCCTGTTCGTCCGCGAAGGCGGAACCGGCAAGCCCGATCAGCGCCAGCAGGATCAGGGACTGCCGGCCGGTGAATCTTTTCATGGTGTCTCCAGTCTCAGGCGGTCGCACGGTGACCGATGCGGCATTATACCGAGTCGCCCGCAGGCGGATCGTGCTTTTCGTCACCCTCGCGGATGATGGCGGGCGTGCAGCGACTGCAGCCGCTCGCGGGCCACGTGGGTATAGATCTGGGTGGTCGAGAGGTCGGCATGGCCCAGCAGCATCTGCACCACCCGCAGGTCGGCCCCGTGGTTGAGCAGATGGGTGGCGAAGGCATGCCGCAGACCGTGCGGTGAGATGGGCCGCGAGATGCCGGCCTGGCGGGCATGGCGACGCAGACGATGCCAGAAGGTCTGGCGGGTCATGGGGCGGCCGCCGCGCCCCGGGAACAGGGCGTCGCTCGCCTGTCCCCGCAACAGTGCCGGACGGGTCTCCCGCAGATAGCGCTCCAGCCACTCGCCCGCCACTTCGCCGAAAGGCACCAGTCGCTCCTTCCCGCCCTTGCCCGTGACCCGCAAGACGCCCTGCGCCAGACGCACCTGGTCGGTCCGCAGGCCCACCAGCTCCGACACCCGCAGGCCGGTGGCGTAGAGCAGCTCGAGCATGGTCCGGTCGCGCATTCCGAGCGGCGTCGCCGTGTCCGGGGCTTCCAGCAGGGCCTCGACCTCCCGCTCGCCGAGGACATCGGGCAGGGGGCGACCGAGACGGGGCGAGACCACCAGCGCGGTCGGATCGGAATCGGCCTCGCCCTCGCGCAGCAGATGCCGATGGAAGCGACGCAGGCTGCTCAGAAAGCGCGCCACGCTGCGCGGCCGGGCGCCGCTGTCCAGGCGTTCGGCCAGGCAGGCCTCGACATCGGCCCGCGTGGCGCGGCAGGGATCGGTGCCGCGCCGCGCCAGCCACGCCAGCCATGCCTCGAGATCGGTGCGATAGGCATCCAGCGTGTGCCGGCTCAGCCCGTCCTCCATCCAGAGCGCGTCCAGGAACCGCTCGAGGCGGTCGCGATCGGCGTCACGCACCCGTGCCTTCCTCGCCGCGAGGCGCTTCGGTGACCTTGCCGAACAGCCCGGCCAGGGTGTCGATGGGCACCGGGAAGATGATGGTCGAGGTCTTCTCCGCCGAGATCTCGGTGAGCGTCTGGAGATAGCGCAGCTGCAGGGACTGGGGCGCCCGGCCGAGCTCCCGGGCCGCCTCGACCAGTTTGGCGGCCGCCTGCTGCTCGCCCTCGGCATGGATGATCTTGGCCCGCCGTTCCCGCTCGGCCTCGGCCTGGCGGGCGATCGCCCGGATCATGCTTTCGTCGAGGTCCACGTGCTTGATCTCGACGTTGGAGACCTTCACGCCCCAGGCATCGGTCTGGGCATCCAGCAGTCGCTGGATGTCGGCATTGAGCTTCTCCCGCTCGGCCAGCATGTCGTCGAGCTCGTGCTGCCCCAGGACCGAGCGCAGCGTGGTCTGCGCCAGCTGGCTGACCGCGGAATAGAAATCCTCCACCTGGATGACGGCCCGCTGCGGATCGATCACCCGGAAATAGACCACCGCGTTGACCTTCACCGAGACGTTGTCGCGCGAGATCACGTCCTGGCTGGGCACGTCCATGACCACGGTGCGCAGGTCGACCCGCTCCATGGTCTGGATG
>JALVEM010000025.1 GCA_027030825.1 Thiohalobacter sp. | reverse complement strand
TGCAGGCCAACGCCATGAAGCAGCAGGGCAACACCGAGGCCGAGAAGGAGGCGCTGGCCAGGGCACGCGAGCAGGTCGAGGAGATCCTCAAGCGCGATCCCGAGAACGTGCAGGGCCTGACGCTGAAGGCGGCGCTGCTCGCGCGGGACGGCAAGTCGGAGGAGGCGCTGGCCCTGTTGGACAGGGTGCTGGCGAAGAAGGCGGACCATGACGCCGCCTACCTGCTCAAGGCCACGCTGCTCGACCAGGCCGGAAAGACGGACGAGGCCATCGCCACCCTGAAGGCAGGTGTCGAGAAGCTGCCCGATCACGCCGGGCTGCGGCTGCAGCTGGCCCGGCTGTATGCGAAACACAAGCGCAACGACGAGGCCGCCCAGGTGATGGAAGCCCTGGTCAGGCAGCATCCGGAAGAGCTGAACTACCGGGTGGCGCTGGCTTCCTTCTATGCCCAGATCAATCGGGTGGACGATGCCGAGCGCGTGCTGCGCGAGGCCATCCAGGCCGATCCGGAAGATCCCAAGCGCTATCTCATCCTCGCCGATCTGCTGGTCAAGCGGCGGGGCGTGGCGCAGGCCGAGACGCTGTTGCAGGAGGCCATCGCCAAACTGCCGGAAGAGGACAGCCTGCGGTTCGCGCTGGCACGCCTGTACGAAGGCACGAAGCGGGATGCGGACGCCCGTCGCGTGCTCAACCGCATCATCGACCGCTGGGACACGGAGCCGGCGGGGCTCAAGGCGCGCAACGAGCTGGCGCGCATGGCGCTGGCGAAGCGTGATCTGGCCGAGGCCCGCCGCTGGGTGGACGAGGTGCTGGCCGAGAACCCGAAGGATCTCGATGCCCTGCTGCTCAAGGCCCGCATGGATCTGGCGGAGAAGAAGCACGAGGATGCCGTGGCCGCGCTGCGGGTGGTGCTGAAGGAGCAGCCGGACAATGTCGAGGCCCTGCAGCTCCTGGCCGAAGCGCATCTGCGCAGCGGGGACGTGGCGCTCGCCGAGGAGAACATCGAGAAGGCCGTCCAGCTCAAGCCGGCCGACCCGAAGGTGCGGTTGCGGGCGGCCCGCTTCTATCTGGTGACGAAGAAGCCGGACAAGGCCGAAGAGCAGCTCGACGCCCTGCTCAAGGCGCAGCCGGGCAACATGGAAGCGCTCAAGCTCAAGTCGGAGGTGCTGGCGGCGCGTCGTGACGTCGAGGGCGTGATCCCGGTGCTCGAGCAGATGAAGCAGGCCGCGCCCAACGATCCCGAAGGCTGGTTGCGCATGGGCCGGCTCTATGTGGCGCAGAAGCAGTTCGATCTGGCCCGCAAGGAGTTCGAGACGGCGCTGGAGAAGGCGCCTGGCAATCCCGAGATCCTGGCCGAGCTGACCCGGGTGGAGCTGGCGCTCGACAATCCGGAGGAAGCCGAGGACCGGCTGAAGAAGATGCTGGCGGAGAATCCGGAGGATCCCACCGCCCGCAAGATGCTCGGCAGCGTCTACATCGCGCTCAAGCAGTACGACAAGGCCGTCGGGCAGCTGCAGGACCATCTGAAGCGCTTCCCCGATGACGACAAGGCCCGGCTGCTGCTGGCCCGGGCCTATCTCGGCAAGGGCGACACGAAGGCGGCCATGAAGACCTTCGAGGCCATACTCGAGCGCAATCCGGGCGATCTTCAGGCCGCGTTCGGTCTGGCGGCGCTCAAGGAGAAGGCGGGCGACATCGACGGGGCCATTGCCCTGTACGAGAAGGTGCTGGAGCGCCATCCGGACAACGCCATCGCCAGCAACAACCTGGCGGCGCTGCTGACGGAGAAGGGGGACGCGGAGAGCCTGGAACGGGCGGCCGGGCTGGTCGAGAAGCTGGCGAAGACGCAGCAGCCGGTCTTCCTGGATACGGTGGCCTGGTATCACTACAAGAAGGGGGACTACGCGAAGGCCGTGGAGATCCTGGAGCAGGTGGCGAAGGCCGCGCCGCAGGTGGCCATCTTCCACTATCACCTCGGCATGGCGTACTACAAGGCCGGCCAGCCCGAGAAGGCGAAGGCCGAGCTGGAGCAGGCGCTGAAGATGGGCACCTTCGACTGGACCGACGAGGCCAAGCGCACGCTCGAGCTGCTGTGATCGTGCCATCTGGATCCCGGACAGGAATAGCCACGGAAAGCACGGAAAACACGGAAAGGGGATTGCAGCTAGCCGGGTAACCCCGTCTCGTGACGCAGAGTTCGCAGAGGTGGGGAGAACGCAGAGTAAGGGATGTTCATTGGTGTTCCGTTGTCTTTACGGTTAGCAGCTTTTCCCTTGGCCATTTCGTGTGAGTGGTCTCTTCCTTCCGTCATTCCGGCCAAGCGAGCGGAGCGAGCGCGAGCCGGAATCCAGAACCCACGCTCGCCTGTGCCGCCGTGGTTTATTACCTTCCTGGATTCCGGATCAGTGCTTCGCACTGTCCGGAATGACGGGGAAGAGTGTCATTCCGGGCGAGCCGAAGGCGAGACCCGGAATCCAGAAACCACGCACATCCGTGCCGCCGTGGCCGATATTTTTCCTGGATCCCGGATAAGCGCCTCGCGCTTTCCGGGATGACAAAAAGTAGGCGCTGCGCGCCGTCCGGAATGACCAGAGGTGGGTTGGCGCGGTCTTCCGGGATGACCGAGGGGGATGATGCGCGGGCTACCGGGATGTCCTCCTCCGTCATTCCGGGCGAGCCGAAGGCGAGACCCGGAATCCAGAAACCACGCACATCCGTGCCGCCGTGGCCGATATTTTTCCTGGATCCCGGATAAGCGCCTCGCGCTTTCCGGGATGACAAAAAGTAGGCGCTGCGCGCCGTCCGGGATAACTGAGGGTGGGGACTGCACAGGCTTCCGGGATGACCAAGGGTGAGACTCCACGGGCTTCCAGGACGACTCCTCCTCCGTCATTCCGGGCGAGCGAGCGGAGCGAAGCGAGACCCGGAATCCAGAAACCCCGCTGATTTCTGCCACGGTGGCTGAAAATTTTCCTGGATCCCGGATAAGCGCCTCGCGCTTTCCGGGATGACAAAAAGTGGGCGCTACGCACCGTTCGGGATGCGCCGCCATGACGACTCCTGACATCTTCCTGCGGATTGTTGAGTTTTCCGGACTGTGACAGAATTCTCCCTGTCGGGGCGCGGCTTCTGACACCATTCCGCCGTGCCCTGGCCTTCAAGCTTTGCCGGAATTCCGCGATAAGACCAGGGAAGGACAGGCTTCCGGACACGAGGTCCGCGAAGGGATTTCCGTTCGCCCGAAAGGCAGGATGGAGAGGGTATGAACACGGCTCTGGTCAGCTTTGCAACGGGGGCGCTCGCCTGGCTGCTGGTGGGGCTGTTGCTGCTGACCGGACATCCGCGCCCCCGCAAGCGCTGGCTGGCCGTCGCGGCCGGGACCACGGCATTGTGGCTCGGCATGGCTGCCTGGCACAGTACCGGGCAGAGCCTGTTCCTTTCCACCCAGCTGCTCGAGCTTCTGCGGGACTATGCCTGGCTGGTGCTGATGGCGCGGTTTCTGGCACAGGCCGGCGCCGCGGGCGATGCCGTGGCGGCTGCCCGGCAGTTCCGCCGCTATCTCGTCCTCTTTTCCGCCTTCGTCCTCTTTCTGACCAGCCTGACGGTCTATCGCTATTACCTGGCCCGGCCGATGCTGGTCTTCGGCACCATCGACGTCTACATCGCCGGTTATCTGTCGATGGCGCTGCTCGGGCTGGTGATGGTCGAGCAGATCTGGCGCAATACCCGTCGCGAGGCGCGGCGCAGCGTCAAGTATCTGTGCCTGGGCATCGGTTCCCTGTTTGCCTACGACTTCTATCTCTATTCCAATGCCCTGCTGTTCCAGGGCATCGACCCGGCCCTGTGGCAGGCGCGGGGTTTCGTCCATGTGCTGGCGATCCCGCCGCTGGCGGTGGCGGTGATGCGCGATCCGGGCGGCGGGCTCGACATCTTCGTCTCGCGCCGGGTGGTCTTCCACACCGTCACCCTGCTCGCCGCCGGCATCTACCTGCTGGCGATGGGGGCCGGCGGCTACTACGTGCGCAACCTGGGCGGCAGCTGGGGCACGGTGGCCCAGGTGGCCTTCCTGTTCGGCGCCATCCTGCTGCTGGGCCTGCTGTTCGTCTCGGAGCAGTTGCGGGCCAAGCTGCGGGTGTTCATCAACAAGCACTTCTTCCACTACAAGTACGATTACCGGGAGGAGTGGCTGCGCTTCATCGGCATGCTCTCCACCCAGAGCGACGAGGAGACGCTGCGCGAGAGCGTGGTGCGCGGCATCGCCGAGGTCATCGGCAGCAAGGGCGGGGCGCTCTGGTGGCGTGTGGACGGCCGGCATTTCGAACCGGTGGCGGCCTGGAACATGAAGCTGCCGGGCAATGCCGTGCTGGATGCGACCGACGATCTCGCGGTGTTTCTCGACACCGAGGAATGGGTCATCAATCTGGAGGAATACCGCCGCAGGCCGGAGCTCTATCGGGGCCTGGCGCTGCCCGACTGGCTGGCGGAGATCCCGCGGGCGGCGCTGATCGTGCCCCTGATGCTGCGTGACCAGCTGCACGGCTTCGTGGTGCTCGACGAGACCCCGGCCCTGAAGTCATTCAACTGGGAGGACTGTGACCTGCTGCGCACTCTCGGGCGGGAGGCCGCCAGCCATCTGGCACAGCTGGAGGCCTCCCAGGCCCTCTCCGAGGCCCGGCAGTTCGAGGCCTTCAGCCGGCTCTCGACCTATGTGGTGCACGATCTCAAGAACCTGATCGGCCAGCTCTCCCTGGTGGTTTCCAACGCCGAGCGCCACAAGGGCAATCCGGAGTTCATGGAGGATGCCGTGCGCACCGTGGCCCACTCGGTCGAGAAGATGAACCGCCTGCTCAACCACCTGCGCGGCGGCGTGACCGAGGGCCAGGAGAAGGGGGCCGTGGAGCTCTGCACCCTCCTGCACGACGTGGCCGAGACCATGCGCAACGGTCGGCCGCTGCCCGAGGTGGACTGCCAGGTGCGCGGCCTGCGGGTGCGCGCCAACCCCGACCGGCTGGCGGCCATCGTCGGGCACGTGGTGCGCAATGCCCAGGACGCCACGCCCGATGACGGGCGTGTCGTGATGCGGCTGTTCAAGCAGGGGGGCGAGGCCGTGGTGGAGGTGCAGGATACCGGTGTGGGCATGAGCGAGGCCTTCATCCGCGAGCGCCTGTTCCGCCCCTTCGACACGACCAAGGGCAGCGCCGGCATGGGCGTGGGCGCCCACGAGGTGCGCGAGTTCGTCCGCAGCCTGGGCGGGACGGTGGAGGTGCTCAGTCGCGAGGGGGAGGGCACGACCTTCCGCATCCGGCTGCCGGTTAGCGACGAGCGCGAAAATCGCGTACAGTTGCAGGTCGTTGAAGGCAGCAGGACAGGGAATGGCACGGAACGACAGGAAATTGCTGGTCGTCGAGGATGACCCCGGGCTGCAGACGCAGCTCAAGTGGTGCTTCGACGACTGGAAGGTGGTCATCGCGCCCGATCGCCAGAGTGCGCTGGCCGAGCTGAAGAAACATCCCTACCCCGTGATGACGCTCGATCTGGGGCTGCCTCCGGACGAGGGCGGGAC
>JALVEM010000024.1 GCA_027030825.1 Thiohalobacter sp. | reverse complement strand
CCCGCCCCGGAGTGCTCGCCGCCCGCACCGACAGGGTGACGCTGAATACGCCCATGGGGGTGCTGGGGGCCTCGAGTCAGGGGCCGCTCTCGGGGGCCGACATCACCGTCACGATGGACGTGGATTTCGCAGCGGCGCGCATCATCAACGGCGACCTGGACATATGGGTCGGTTCGGACTACTGGTCGCTGGATTTCGAGGGCGACATCCGGGGATCCTTCGCGGATCTGCGCCTGCTGCAGAGCAGCGGCGTGAACGGGAATCCGGTGGATGGCGTGATGGGTGGCGTCTTCACCGGTCAGGGCGGCGAGGCGCTGCTGCAGGCCTTCGATGTCAAGGATGCCACCGATTCCACACGCTGGGCGCAGGGGCTGCTGCTGGTCAAGTGAGCCTCACTTGACGTTGCGCTCGAAGGCGCCGTCCCAGTCGGGCGGTGGCGGCGACTGCCGGAGGATCTCCAGCCGTTCCCGATAGAGGGCCTGCAGCGGCAGGGGGACGGTGCCGGACAGCGCCACCAGCCGCTCGCGGGCCTCCTGCAGGCGGGCGGCGCGGAAGCAGTCGAGGAAGGCCTCCCACTCGCGCAGGGCCAGCAGCGTGCCGCTGTCGATCGCATCCCTGTAACCCAGGGGTTCGAAGACGTCCACGGCCTGGTGGCGTCCCTTCACCCGGATGCGGTCGAGCGGCCGGAAGATCATCCCGGTGGCGGCCTCGGCGGTAGCCGGTCCGACCACGATGTCCACACCGTAGAGCCGGGTGAGGCCCTCGAGGCGAGAGCCCAGGTTGACGCTGTCGCCGAGCACCGTGTAGGCGCGCCGGAATTCGGAGCCCATGTCGCCCACGTGCATGGGCCCGGTGTTGATCCCGATGCCGATGCGCAGGGCCGGCAGACCCTCGCGCGCGAACAGCGTGTTGATGCGCTGCATTTCCCGCCGCATGGCCAGCGCCGCCTCGACAGCGTGGCGGGCGTGGTCCGGGTCGTCCACCGGGGCATTCCAGAAGGCCATGATCATGTCGCCGACGTACTTGTCGATGGTGGCGCCGTGTTCGAACAGGACCCGCGTCATGGGCGTGAAGAAGCGGTTGAGCAGGTCGCGCAGTTCACCGGCCGAGAGCGTCTCGGAGAGGGTGGTGAAGCCCCGGATGTCGGCGAACAGCACGGTCATCTCCCGGGTTTCGCCGCGGTCGTGCCAGGCCTCCGGGGCCTCGGCCATGCGCTCGACGATCTGGGGGGGCACATACTGGCCGAAGGCGTCCTGCAACCGCCGGCGTGCGCTGGTCGCCTGGGCGAAGCCGGCCACGGCGAACCAGCCCGTGAGCAGCCCCAGCACCAGCACGGGCGTCGCCATGGCCAGAGCCAGGCCATGCGTCCGCCACAGCCACAGATTGCCGCCGACCAGCAGCGCCAAAAGTCCCAGGGCCGTCGTGATCAGCATCGGTGCGCTCAGTCGCGGGCCCAGCCAGATGAGGAGCAGGCCGAGCAGCACGATCAGGGCGCCGTTGGCGCCGTGGATCCAGTCGGGCGACACCGGCAGGCTGCCTTCCAGCAGGCCGGCCAGCAGGCTGGCATGGATCAGCACGCCGGGCAGGGCGCTGTGGACGGGAGTCGGCCGGAGATCGGAGAGCGCAAGCGCGGTGGCGCCCAGCAGGAGGATGCGGCCTTCCACTTCTGCGGGATCGAATTCGTCCGACAGGACCCGCCAGGCGGGAATGCGCCGGAAATTGCCCTGGCGATGAAAGGGCACGAGTGCGAATCCCCGCGCATCGGTGGGGATCCATCGATCCGCCAGCCGCAGGCCCGTGATCACGGGCCCCGAAGCCGTGCGGGCGGATTCGATGCGGATCCGGTCGGCCAGCAGGAAGGTGCGCGCCGTCTCCAGCGCGAGCGAGGGGTAGAGCCGTCCGGCATGGCGGATGAGCAGGGGCACACGACGGATCACGCCGTCCTCGTCGGGCAACACGCTCAGGAAGCCGTGGCCGCGGGCGGCCCGCGAGAGCACGGGAAGATTGAAGGCCGCTCCCGGCAGCTCGGGTACGGGGAGAAGATCCGCCGGCATGTCACCGGTCTCGAATTCCGGCGGCGCGAACGGTGGCGCCGATGCGATTCGGGACTGGGGGTGCAGGATGAAGCCGAGCACGGCATCCAGGCCGGCGAGCGCCTCGGCCAGACGGGCATCGCCCGCATGCCCGGCCGTCGAGGCCAGGGCATGGCGCAGGTCCTCGGGCAGGCGCGGGTCCCGCAGAAGCCCGGGCGGGATCCGGGGGCCCTGTTCCGGTTCGCTGAACAGGAAGTCGAAGGCCAGTACGGCGGCACCGGCCTCCGCGAGGCGTCTCACCAGCTGCGCGATGCGATCGCGCGGCCAGGGCCATCGGCCGACCCGCTGCAGGCTTTCCTCGTCCACCGTGACGACGAGGATGTCCGGGTGCGGGGCGGCCCGCCCGGGCAGGGCGAGGTTCAGCCGCAGGTCATAGGCCAGGTGTTCCAGGCGGTCCCGCAGCCCGGCGATGCCCGGCTGGTCGGTCAGCTGGAACCACAGGCCGGCCAGCGCGATCAGCAGGCCGATGCCCCGGACCAGCAGCGAGTTTCCGAAACGGCGCGCCATGCCGGATGTATCGGCCCGGCCACCTGTGAGCTGGAGCTCTCTGCAGGCCGTATCGGGAATTCACGCCCGGGAAATGCGCCGTCAGGACGTGCCAACGGGGAGGGGACTGTGGTTTCCGTGGCTATTCCCGATTCTGAGTTCCGGATTCCGAATTCGGGTCGGCATCGCCGGCCATTCTTCCAGCTTCCAGCTTCCAGCTTCCAGCTTCTAGCTTCCAGCTTCTTTACTGCCCGGCATCGCCAGCACCAGACTCGCGGCGAAAAAGCCGGGCACCAGTTCGTAGAGATCGAACAGACCTCCTTCGAGCCGTTTCCAGACCAGTACGGTGAGCCCGCCCGTGATCATGGCGGCCAGCGCGCGCGTGCCCGAGAGCTCCCTGCGATGCAGGCCAAACAGCAGCAGCGGGCCGAAGGTGGCGCCGAAGCCGGCCCAGGCCCAGGCGACGAGGTCGAGTACCTGATTGCCGGGCTGCAGTGCCAGCATCACTGCCGGCACTGCAATGGCCAGCACGGCGATGCGTCCTGCCTGGACGCGGACGCTGTGGGGGGCTTCCGGTCGCAGGCTGTTGGCATAGAGGTCTTCTGCCAGTGCGGAGGATGCCACCAGCAACTGGCTGTCGGCCGTGCTCATGATGGCGGCCAGCACGGCCGCCAGCAGGATGCCGGCCATGACGGGGTGGAACAGGAGGGCGACGAGTTTCAGAAAGACCTTTTCGTGTTCCCCGTCGGGCAGCGGCGGATCGAGATAGCCGATGCCGGCCCAGCCGACCAGCAGTGCGCCGAGCAGGGTGAGCGTCACCCAGCCCATGGCGATGCGGCGTGCGCCGCGCAGGGTGGCGGTGTCGCGGGCGGCCATGAAGCGGGCCAGGATGTGCGGCTGGCCGAAATAGCCCAGCCCCCAGCCGAGCAGCGAGGCCAGGGCGACGAAACCCAGCGGCTCGCCGCTGGCCGAGACGAGGGGATCGAGCAGATGGGGATTGCGCGCCTCGATGGCTGCAAGCGAAGCGGCCAGGCCGCCCTGGTCGAACACCACGATGAGCGGCGCGGCCACCAGCGCCGCGCCCATGAGCAGTCCCTGAACGAGGTCGGTCCAGGAGACGGCGAGAAAACCGCCGAGGAAGGTGTAACCCACGATGACTGCGGCGGAGACCAGCACCGCGGTGGTGTAGGGCAGGCCGAGCGCGCTCTCGAACAGCTTGCCGCCGGCGACCAGCCCGGAGGCGGTGTAGAGGGTGAAGAACACGAGAATGAAGATCGCCGCGCCGATGCGCAGGGCACGCGCCCGGTCCGGGAAGCGGCGGGCGAGGAATTCCGGCAGCGTGAGCGCATCGCCGCAGGCGAATGTCTGCCTCCGGAGGGCGGGCGCCATCAGGGTCCAGTTCGCCCAGGTGCCGACGAGCAGGCCCAGCGCGATCCAGCCGGCCTCCATGCCGGCGATGTAGGCATAGCCGGGCAGCCCGAGCAGCAGCCAGCCGCTCATGTCGGAGGCCTCGGCCGAGAGCGCCGTCACCCAGGGGCCCAGCCGGCGGCCGCCGAGCAGATAGTCCCCCATGTTCCGGGTGCGGCGCATGGCGAAGAGGCCGATCCCGAGCATCGCCAGGATATAGCCGGCGAAGGTGGCGAGGATGGCCGGATCGAGTGCGCCCTGATTCACGGGGCTTCTCCCGATGCCGGCCGGTCCCGCGCCAGACACAGACCGGCCAGGGTCTTGGCGTCGCGGATGCGCCCGTCCCGGATCCAGGCACGCGTCTCCACGAACGGCAGCCAGTGCACCTCCAGGCATTCATGGTGTTCCAGCCGCTGCGGCACGACGGTGAGGTCGCGGGCCAGGAAGAGATGGATCACCTCGTCGCAGAAGCCGGGCGTGGTGAGGATTTCCCCCAGGGGTTCCCAGCGGCGCGCGCGCAGGCCGGCCTCTTCCTCGAGTTCCCGCCGGGCGGTCTCCAGCGGCGGCTCCTCCGGCTCCAGCCGGCCGGCGGGCAGTTCCCAGAGCCAGCCGCCGGCGGCATGACGCCACTGGCGCAACAGGCACACGCGGTCGTTCTCGTCGAGGGCCACGACCGCCGCGCCACCCGGATGCCGGACCACTTCCAGTTCCAGCCGGGTGCCGTCGGGCAGGGTGACCGGTTCCATTCCCAGGTTCACGACCCGGCCGGCATGGATCACCCGGCGCTTCGGCCACCTGCTGCTCATGGGCCCGGATACTCCAGATCGTAGGCGGCCAGCAGCTGGCCGGCGCCGGCCGGCGCCTCGGGGTCGAGCAGCAGCGAGACCAGGCGAAGATTCGGCGGCGGCACCAGTTCCGGTCCGAAGCAGAAGGTGTCGAAGTCCTCGCCGGCCAGGATGCGGTGCGCCAGGGTCAGGTAGAGCCGGTCGAGGACGCCGGCGCGAATGAAGGTGTAGAGCACGAAGGGGCCGGCGATCAGGTAGATGCGCCGGTAGCCCAGTCGTTCGAGATGGCGGGCGGTCGCCTCGCCTTCGGCCATGTGGCCGGTGCCGGCGAAATGCACCTCGACGCCGAGTCGTTCGAGATCGCCGATGCGCTCGGCCGGGGCGTCCTCCCCGGTGAAGAGGTGGATGCGCCGGCCGCGCTCGAGGTAGAAGCGCAGGGCCTGTTCGGGCAGCTCGAGGCTGGCGCTCAGCACGGCGATGTCGGGCTGGGGCGCCAGCCCCTGCCGGCGCCGCCAGTCGTGGAGATCGGCGAAGCGTTCGGCATCGCCCACCGGCAGGGTGTCCTGCGCCTCGCCCTCGGCGAACTGACGGAAATAGCGGCCGCTGGTGATCAGCACGTCGGCCTGCGCGCCCAACTCCTGATACAGGCGCCAGTCCCGCGCATTGGCGATGGCGGGCGGCACCTGATGGGTGCGGCGATGCGGTGCGGTCAGGGCGATGCGGCCGTCGAGACTGGAGACGAAGTTGGCGTAGAAGCAGGGACGGCCCGTCTCGGGCAGATGCCCGAGATAGGCGCCTTCGAGGGGAAGGGTGGCCCCGCCTGGGTACAGC
>JALVEM010000023.1 GCA_027030825.1 Thiohalobacter sp. | reverse complement strand
CGCCGAACTGGCGCGACGCTCGGCACTCTCCGACCACGCGGAAGACATCCTGCGCCTGCTGAACCACCACTGGCCTTCCGGAGAGCCGCTGCCGGGGCAGCTCGTCAAGCTGGTGAAATAGCCTGGTGCAAAAGCCGGGCGTATGATGACGCAACCCGTACAGGCCGACAGATGTCCGAAACAGGTAGGGAAACGATGTCCGAAAACGACCTGCGCACCCGCGCCCTGCGCTACCACGCCGAACCCGTCCCGGGCAAGATCGCCATCGAGGTCACCAAGCCCTGCGAGACCCAGGACGACCTGTCGCTCGCCTACACACCCGGCGTGGCGGCCCCGGTGCGCGAGATCGCCCGCGATCCCCTCGACGCCTACCGCTACACCGCCAAGGGCAATCTGGTGGGCGTGATCACCGACGGCACCGCGGTGCTGGGCCTGGGCAACGTGGGGGCGCTGGCAGGCAAGCCCGTGATGGAAGGCAAGGGCGTGCTGTTCAAGCACTTCGGGAAAATCGACGTGTTCGACATCGAGGTCAATGCCGAGACCGTCGACGAGTTCGTCGAGACGGTCGTGCGCATCGCAGACACCTTCGGCGGCATCAATCTGGAGGACATCGCCGCCCCCCGCTGTTTCGAGATCGAACGGCGCCTGATCGAGCGGCTCGACATCCCGGTCTTCCACGACGATCAGCACGGCACCGCCATCATCATCGCCGCCGGCCTGCTCAACGCCCTCGAACTCCAGGGCAAGAAGCTCGAGGAGGTGCGCATCGTCTGCGTCGGTGCCGGCGCGGCCGGCATCGCCTCCATGCAGCTGCTGTTCGCCCTCGGCGCCCATCCCGGCAATGTGCTGCTGGTGGACTCGAAGGGCGTGATCACCACCCGGCGCCAGGATCTGAACGAATACAAGCAGGCCTTCGCGGTCGACACCGACTGCGAGACCCTGGCCGGCGCCCTGCGCGATGCCGACGTCTTCATCGGGGTCTCGGGACCGGACGTGCTGACACCCGAGATGCTCGCCACCATGGCGCCCAGACCGGTGGTGTTCGCGCTCTCCAACCCCGATCCCGAGATCCGGCCCGAGCTGGCGCTGGCGACGCGCGACGACCTCATCATGGCCACCGGGCGCAGCGACTATCCGAACCAGGTCAACAACGTCCTCGGCTTCCCCTTCATCTTCCGCGGCGCCCTGGACGTGCGCGCCCGGCGCATCAACACGGAGATGCACATCGCCGCCGTCCACGCCCTCGCCGAGCTCGCCCGCGAACCCGTGCCGCTCTCCGTGCTCGAGGCCTATGGCCTGGACGCGCTGGAATTCGGTCCCGACTACATCCTGCCCAAGCCGCTCGACCCGAGGCTCATCGACGTGCTGCCCCCGGCGATCGCCCGGGCCGCCATCGAGACCGGCGTCGCCCGGGCCCCCTGGCCGTACGGGGAAGAAAAGAAGCTGGAAGCGGGAAGCTAGAAGGGTCTGCGGTTGCCGCGAGCGAGGCCGACTCGGCGATACCGAGCATCGCGGACCAGCCGGCGGAAAGAGCGAGGGCTGTCCGAGCCCGCAGGGCGAGTTCCCGAGCGCGCCGGCGGGCCGCGACGCGCAGGGCACCCGCAGGGCGAGCCGTCGGAGGCCGCGATCGGTGCAACCGCAGGATAAGAATCCGGAATTCGGGGGCAGAAAGTCGGGGCGGCCACGCTCGTCATTTCTCCTTCGTCATTCCGGCCAAGTGACCCCGGCCTTGAGCCGGGGGAACGCGAGCCGGAATCCAGAAACCACGCTCATCCCTGCCACCGTGGTCAATGTTTTTCCTGGATTCCGGATAAGCGCTACGCGCTTTCCGGAATGACGGGGTGTGGATACTGCACGGGCTTCCAATCCGGATTCCCGGGAGATGGAGCCAGAGACCGGAACAGAGAACATTCTGTATTCTGAATTCTGGATTCCGGCCGGCGCGAAGCCGGCCATTCTTCCAGCTTCGTGCTTCGAGCTTCTAACTTCCCTCCCCGACCAGCGCCTCCAGCCGCGCCAGGCTGGCCCGCTGCATGGGCCTGCCGTCGAGATTGCTGCGCGGGGCCTGGCGGATGCCGTCGACCGGAAAGATCACCGCTTCCACCGGGGTGTCCGAGACCACGAACTTCAATACGGGATAGAGCCGCTGGGGACCCTGGCGCTCGTACCGGAAACGGCGCTGGTCCTCGGTGTAGGGCAGGCCGTGCTCCTGCATGTACAGCACCACCTCCTCGGGCGCTTCCGCGAACAGGTGCAGGTTGATGTCCGAATAGTCCGAGGCCGTGCCGGTGAGCACCGAGCCCGTGAGCCGCGGCGAGAAAGGCGCGAAGAACCGCATGGCCTCGATCGCGATGCGACGCAGCCGCCCCAGCACCTCGGCATGCGATTCGGACTGGAACAGGGACTGGTAGCTGACCAGCGCCTCCTCGATCTCCAGGTTGCGGGGCAGGTTCCTGGTCTCGGGCGCCCCCAGGCGCTCGGCCGCCTTGCGCTTGGCGATGCCGTAATCGCGCACCCCTTCGGTGGCGATCAGACGCGCGGCCTCCTGGGCGATGCGCTGGCGCATCTCCTGATCGCGCCCCGAATGCTTCATTTTCCTCGATGCCATCGCGCGCTCCCGTGCCGACCTCAGAACAGTTCCTCCACCTCGGCGCCCTCCGTCTCGCCGGTCGACTCGGGCAAGACGACGGCATGCTGGCGAGGTGCGTATTCCCTGCGGAAGGTCTCGAACACGGCGTCACGCTGGCCGCTGTCGGCCAGCAGGCCGGTTCTGGGGTCGATGCGCACCGTCACCATGCCGGGCGGCGGCGGCGGAATCGTCTCCGGAACCTGCTCGAGCGCCACCTTCATGTAGGCGATCCACATGGGCAGGGCGGCCCGGCTGCCGGTCTCGCGCGCGCCCAGCGGCCGGTGGTCGTCGTAGCCCACCCAGGCCACCGCGACCAGCGAGGGATTGAAACCGCAGAACCAGGCGTCCCGCTGGTCGTTGGTGGTGCCGGTCTTGCCGGCCAGATCGTGGCGTCCGAGCTGCATGGCCCGCCGGCCGGTGCCGCGCCGCACGACATCGCGCATCATCGACCCCATCAGCCAGGCATTGCGGGCCTCGATCACGCGCGGCGCCACCCGTACTCCGCTCCCGGCCGCATCGAGCCGTTCATCGTCGCCGGTGTCATTCTCGGACCCGCAGGTTTCGCAGACCACGACCGGATCGGCCTCGTAGACCGTCCTGCCCTCGCGGTCCACCACCCGGGCGATGAACCAGGGCTCGACCCGGTAGCCGCCGTTGGCGAACACGGCATAGCCACGCGCCATGTCCAGCGGCGCCAGGCTGCCGCTGCCGAGCGCCAGCGACAGGTCCCTGGGCAGGCGCGAGGCGTCGAAGCCGAAGCGCCTGACATAGTCGATGGCGTAGGCCACCCCGATCTCGCGCAGCAGGCGGATGGAGACCAGATTGCGCGAGTGGACCAGCGCCTCGCGCAGGCGCGTGGGACCGTAGAAGCGCCCGCTGTAGTTCTCCGGCCGCCAGGCCTGTTCCAGTCCCGGATCGTCGAACACCACCGGGGCGTCGTTGATGATGCTGGCCGGTGTGAAGCCCTTCTCGAGCGCGGCGGAATAGATGAAGGGCTTGAAGCTGGAACCGGGCTGCCGTTCGGCCTGGGTGACCCGGTTGAACTTCGAGAGCCGGAAGTCGAGCCCGCCCACCAGCGCCACGATGGCACCGTTCTCCGGGCGTACCGAGACGAGCGCACCCTGCACCCCCGGCACCTGGGCCAGCCACCACACGGAGTGGCCCTCATCGTCCTCCCGCGCCTCCAGCCGGACGAGGTCTCCGACGGAGACGATGTCGGCGGCCTGCTTCGGGCGCCGGCCGAGTCGCTGGCCCTCGAGCCGGGGGCGTGCCCAGGCCATGCCCTCCCAGGGCACCGTCACTTCCCGGCCGTCCGCGAGCACCGCGGCGAAGGCACGCTTCTCCACCCTCACGACCAGCGCCGGCGCCAGCCCGCCGGCCGTCGGAATCCCGTCGAGCAGCGCCGCCGCCTCCGCCGGGTCGCCGTCACCATCGAGCTCGAAATGCTTCTCCGGACCCCGGTAACCGTGCCGACGCTCGTAGGCCAGCAGGGCACGCCGCAGCGCGGACTGTGCCGCACGCTGGCGCCGGCCCTCGAGGGTCGTGTAGACACGGTAGCCGTCCGTGTAGGCCGCCTCGCCGTGGCGCTCGAGCATCCAGGCGCGCACCATCTCGGCGAGGTAGTCGGCCGGCAGTTCCGACGAGGCCGAATGCAGCCGGGCATGGACCGGGACCGCGAGCGACGCCTGGTAGACGTCGGCATCGATGAAGCCCAGCTCGTACATGCGGCGCAGGACGTAGTTGCGCCGTTCGCGCGCCCGCTCCGGCGAGCTCACGGGGTTGTCGCGCGAGGGCGCCTTGGGCAGGCCGGCGATCATGGCGATCTCGTCGATCGAGAGATCTTTCAACGACTTGCCGTAATACACCGCAGCCGCCGCACCGATGCCGTAGGCCCGCTGCCCGAGGTAGATCTTGTTCAGATAGAGTTCCAGGATCTGCTCCTTGGAGAGCTCCCGTTCGATCTTCAGCGCCAGCAGGATCTCGCGCAGCTTGCGCAGATAGGTCTTCTCGCGCGAGAGAAAGAAGTTGCGCGCCACCTGCATGGTGATGGTGCTGCCGCCCTGACGCTTGTGGCCGGTGCGGATCAGTTCGAAGGCGGCACGCAGGATGCCCTGATAGTCGACCCCGGGATGCTCGAAGAAGCGGTCGTCCTCGGCGGCGAGAAAGGCCTTGACCACCAGCGGCGGAATCTCCTCGTAGCGCACCGGCGAGCGGCGTTTCTCGCCATACTCCGCGATCAGCTCGCCGCTGCTGGCATAGATCTTGAGTGGCACCTGGAAACGGACCTCGCGCAGGGCCTCGGTATCCGGCAGGCCCGGCACGACGAACAGCCACACGGCGGCAATGCCGACGAGTGCCAGCGCGAACAGGCCGCCCGCCAGGGCGAGCAGGATGCGAACCGTCCAGGATTTCACGGATGAATGACCGAGTTGTGAAGCGCTTCAAGAATTTCGGTAAAGGATTCCACGCCGCTTCCGATAGCCTCTTTCGAAGATTGGACGCCTGTGTTGGTCGTTTGTTGACAACCGGTTGGGCATCGCCTCTAATCCGGGATTGTAAATAGACGGCGCAACATATGGAAATGAGACCGTTATAGACGAAGGGATGCCATCGTGCCGCTTGCACTGTTCCGTTCCAAGAACCCTCCGCTGGCGGGGCTGGACATCAGCTCCACGGCCGTCAAGCTCCTCGAGCTGAGCGACACCGGGAAAGGGTACCGCGTCGAGAGCTATGCGGTCGAGCCCCTGCCTCCCAACTGCGTGGTCGAGAAGACCATCAACGACAGCGAGGCCGTGGGCGAGGCCATCCGCCGCGCCGTCAAGCGTTCCGGGACGCGCGCGAAGCAGGCCGCGGTCGCGGTCTCCGGCTCCTCGGTGATCACCAAGGTCATCACCATGCCGGCCAATCTGAGCGAGCAGGAACTCGAGGCCCAGATCGAGCTCGAGGCCGACCAGTACATCCCCTATCCCCTCGACGAGGTCTACAAG
>JALVEM010000022.1 GCA_027030825.1 Thiohalobacter sp. | reverse complement strand
GAGTATCGCGATCTCTATCTGGAACGCAGCCGAGCGCTGTATGAACTGGAGGTGGAAACGGATCTGGGGGACGCCATGGTCGAATTGAACGATGCCCTGCGGGAGCAGGAGGAGGCCGATCAGGCCCTGTTGCGGGCCCGGGCACAACTGGATGCCATGCTGGATCGCCCTCCGCTGGCGGAGGTGCTCGAATGAGGCGGCTGGCGGTACTTGCGCTGGCGGCACTGCACGCGGGTGCGGTCTGCGCCGACCGGGTGGTCGAGGCGATCCTCGACTGGGAAGGCCTCACCCGGCTCTCGGTGCTCGCCGAGGCGCCGGTGACGCGGGTGACAGTAAAGGCAGGGGATGACGTAACCGCCGGTCAGGTGCTTCTTGAGACCGACACCACGGTACTGGAGGCGAGGCGCTCGGCCGCCCGGGCCGCGCTGGAGGAGGCCCGAATCCGGCTTGCGGAGGCGGAGCGCGAATACCACCGCAACCAGGAGCTCTACGACCGGACTGTGCTCTCGCAGCACGACCTCCAGCTTGCCGAGGCGGAATGGCGGGCAGCGCTGAATCGGTTCGAGGCGGCGAAGGCCGAGGTGGTCGCGCGGGAACGGGCGCTGGCCTGGAGCCGTATCCGGGCGCCGTTCGAAGGGCGTGTCGTGGCGGTGCATGCCCGGCCGGGGGAGATGATCCAGACGGCCTGCCGGGTACCGGTGCTGGTCGAGATGGCGGCGGCCGATGCGATGGCGGCGGTGTTCGCCTGGCCGCCGGACCGGCCGCCGCCCGAATCGGTGAAGGTGGTGTTCCTCGGGCGGGCGCACGAGGCGGCATGTCGGCCGGAGGGGAGTGCGGAAGGCGCCGGGCGGCTGCGTTGCCGTTTCCGGCTCGCCGAGGATGAACGGGCGCGGGCCCGGGCGGGCATGAAAGCGGAGGTGCGGGTACCATGAGCCGGATCGCGAAACGCTGTCTCGTCGCCGGGCGGGTGCAGGGGGTCTTCTACCGGGCCAGCACCCGCGAGCAGGCGCGTGCGTTGGGCATCGAGGGCCATGCGCTCAATCTGCCGGACGGGCGTGTGGAGGTGCTGATGGTGGGCACGCCGGAGGCGGTCGAGCGGCTCGAGGCCTGGCTGTGGGAGGGGCCGCCGGGGGCGCGGGTGACCGAGGTGATCTGCGAGACGGTGCCCGTGCCGGAGGGGGTATCAGGATTCCGGACCGGCTGGGGCGGTTGACCCTGGGCGTGCGGATTTCAATGGCCACGGAATCCACCGAATCCACGGAAAGGGGTTTATTGCTGAAAACCTCGTTTCAAGACGCAGAGGTCGCAGAGGCGCAGAGTACGCAGAGAGGATCTGTTGTTTTTTCCGTCATTCCGGCCAAGCGACCCCGGCCTTGAGCCGGGGGAGCGCGAGCCGGAATCCAGAAACCACGCCCGTCCATGCCACAGTGGCCGACGGTTTTCCTGGATTCCGGATAAGCGCTGCGCGCTTTCCGGAATGACCAAAGGTGGGGGATGCCGCGAGGACTTCCGAGGCGACATCGAATAACGGAATTTCCGTGGATTCAGTGGATTCCGTGGCTATTTTTCGCGGGTTTCGTGGCCAAATTTCCTTTCCGTGTTTTCCGTGTGCTTCCGTGGCTATTTCTTTCCGGGCATCCCGGAAGCCCGCGCATCCTCGACTTTTAGTCATCCCGGAAGCCCGCGCATCCTCGACTTTTAGTCATCCCGGAAGCCCGCGCAGCGGGCTATCCGGGATCCAGGAGAAGATTCAGCCACCGCCGCAGGGATTGGCGTGGTTTCTGGATTCCGGGTCTCGCTTCGCTCACCCGGAATGACGAAAGAGAAGTGCTCGACCTGAATGACGGATGAGGAAGTGCGGGTTTCCGTGTCCGCTTCTGAATTCTGAATTCTGAATTCTGAATTCTGGATTCTGGATTCTGGATTCTGTATCCCGGATTCTGTATCCCGGATTCGAGCCAGCGCAGCCGGCCCTTCTTCCAGCTTCCAGCTTCTAGCTTCTAGCTTCCGGCTTCTTCCAATTCCTTGTCATGCACGATCATGGCATAGGCGGAGTGGTTGTGGATGGACTCGAAGTTCTCCGATTCCACCACATAGGAAGCCACGCGGTCGTCGGCGTTGAGGCGGGCGGCGACGTCGCGCACCATGTCCTCGACGAACTTCGGATTGTTGTAGGCGCGCTCGGTGACGTATTTCTCGTCCGGGCGCTTGAGCAGCCCATAGAGTTCGCAGGAGGCTTCCTGTTCCACCATCTCGATCAGCTCTTCCACCCAGATGAAGCCGCGGGTCTTGACCTTCACGGTGACGTGCGAGCGCTGGTTGTGGGCGCCGTAGTCCGAGATCTTCTTGGAGCAGGGGCAGAGGCTGGTTACCGGCACGACCACCTGGATATGCATCTCCGGCACGCCGTCGTGGATCTCGCCGATGAAGCTGACCTCGTAGTCCATGAGGCTCTCGACACCGGAGACGGGTGCCCGCTTCTTGATGAAATAGGGGAAGGTCATTTCGATGTGGCCGGAGGCGGCGTCGAGCAGTTCGGTCATCTCGCCCAGCATTTCCTTGAACGACTCGACCGTGATCTCCTTTTCGTGGTGGTTGAGGATCTCCACGAACCGGGACATGTGCGTGCCCTTGAAGTTGTGGGGCAGGTTCACGTACATGTTGAAGTTCGCCACCGTGTGCTGTTCACCGTCCGAGCGGTCACGGATGCGCACTGGATGGCGAATGTCCTTGATGCCCACCTTGTCGATGGCGATGCGGCGGGTGTCCGCGCTGCCCTGGACGTCCTCGATCTGGTTGGCTTCGGCAATCGGGTCCGGAGTGTTCATGGTGTCAGTCCTCTGTGTAACGTACGCAGGCGCGGTCGGTTTCCCACAGCGTCACCGCATGTACGCGCACCCTCTCGTCGTTCAGTCGCCGGGCGAGTTCGCCATGCAGCCAGGCGGCGATGTTCTCGGCGGTCGGATTGATCCGGTCGAACGGCGCGATCTCGTTGAGGTACCGGTGGTCGAGCTGTCCGGTCACCTCCCGGGCCGCTTCCCTGATGGCGCGGAAATCGATGGCCATGCCGATCTCGTCGAGTTCCCGGGCCTGCACCTCCACCTCGACCTTCCAGTTGTGCCCGTGCATGCGGGCGCAGGCGCCCGGATAGCCGCGCAGGGTATGTGCGGACGCGAAGTCGGTGAGGATGCGGAGCGTGTAGGTGCCTGCCACGGATACGCGATTACCTGATGGAATTGCTAGGATATTAGGCGATCGCCCGGACGGCCGCAATTTTCCTCACGAAGCGTGGCTTCGATCCGCTCCCGGATCCCGTCTGGGTCCAGGCCCGCCTCGGCCAGCAGTTGTTCGCGCGTGCCCTGTTCCTGGAAGTAATCCGGCAGTCCCAGGTTGAGCACACGGTTGCGACAGCCGGCTGCCTCGAGTACCTCGTCGACGCCCGAGCCGGCGCCGCCGGCGACCACGTTCTCTTCCACGGTGACGATGAGCGCATGCCGCTCAGCCATGCGCAGGATCAGGTCGCGATCGAGCGGCTTGACGAAGCGCATGTTCACCAGCGTGGCATCGAGCGCCTCCGCCACGGTCCGGCAGGCGGAGAGCAGGGTGCCGAATGCCAGAATGGCGACCTCGCGACCTTCCCGTACCACCTGGGCCCGACCGATCGGCAGGGCCTGCAGCTCGGGTTCCACGGGCACGCCGGGTCCGCGACCGCGCGGATAGCGCACTGCGGCGGGGCCGTCATGGCGGTGCGCAGTATACAGCATCTGCCGGCACTCGTTTTCGTCGGCGGGCGCCATGACGACGAGATTGGGAATGCAGCGCAGGTAGCTGAGGTCGAAGCTCCCGGCATGGGTGGGGCCGTCGGGGCCGACGAGGCCGGCCCGGTCGATGGCGAAGGTGACGGGCAGGTTCTGCAGGGCGACGTCGTGGATCAGCTGATCGTAGCCGCGCTGCAGAAAGGTCGAATAGATGGCCAGCACCGGACGCATGCCCTCGCAGGCCAGCCCGGCGGCCAGCGTCACGCTGTGCTGCTCGGCGATGCCGACATCGAAGAAGCGGTCGGGAAAACGCTCGGAGAAGGCCACCATGCCGGAGCCTTCCCGCATGGCGGGCGTGATGGCGACCAGATCCGGATCCCGTTCGGCCATGTCGCACAGCCACTGGCCGAAGACTTCCGTGAAGGTGGGCGTGGCGGGCTGCTCGCTGCTGCGCAGGCCCTCGACCGGATCGAAGGGCGTGACGCCGTGATAGGCGCAGGGATTGGCCTCGGCCGGCGGATAGCCCTTGCCCTTGCGGGTAACCACGTGCAGCAGCCGCGGCCCCTCGAGCTCGCGCAGGTTGCGCAGCATGGGGATGAGGGCATCGAGATCGTGGCCGTCGATGGGGCCGAAGTAATGGAAGCCCATTTCCTCGAACAGGGTGCCCGGCACCACCATGCCCTTGACGTGCTCCTCGGCCCGCCGGGCGAGTTCCGCCACCGGCGGCAGTACGCTCAGCATGCGCTTGCCGTGTTCGCGCATGCTGGTGTACATGCGGCCGGACAGGAGTCTGGCGAGGTAGCTCGACATGGCGCCCACGTTGGGCGAGATGGACATCTCGTTGTCGTTGAGGATGACCAGCACGTTGGCGCCGATGTCGCCGGCGTGGTTGAGGGCTTCAAAGGCCTGGCCGGCGGTCATGGCCCCGTCGCCGATGACGGCGATGGCCTGGTGCGCCTCGCCGCGCCGCGCGAAGGCGATGGCCATGCCGGTCGCGGCGCTGATCGAGGTGCTGGAATGGCCCACGCCGAAGGCGTCGTATTCGCTCTCGGAGCGCTTTGGAAAGCCGGACAGCCCGCCACGTCGGCGCAGGCCGGCCATGGCTTCGCGACGGCCGGTGAGGATCTTGTGCGGGTAGCTCTGATGTCCGACGTCCCAGATCAGGCGGTCGCGCGGGGTGTCGAACACATAGTGCAGCGCGATGGTCAGCTCCACCGTGCCCAGGCCGGCGGCCAGGTGACCGCCGGTGCGGCTGACCGACTCGATCATGAAGGCCCGCAGCTCGCGGGCGAGCGGCGCCAGTTGCGATTCGGGCAGCTGACGGAGATCGTCCGGGCTGTCGATGCGCCCCAGGAGTGGATAGGTCTTGGAATCAGGCATGCCGCGATCCGTGGATGAACGATCGATTATCCTTGAAATACGCCCGCGTGACCAGAGAGGGGAGGCGGCTGCAGGCTTGGGCAGCGCCGGTCTGCCCCGGCCGGGACGGGCGTGACCGCGGCGGGATTCAGCGATCGCGTTCCACGATGTAGCGCGCGAGATCTGCCAGGATCCGGGCGCGTTCACCGAAGATCCGCAGTGCGGCCACGGCATCCCCGACCAGTTCGCGCGCACGTGCCTCGGCCTCCTCGAGACCCATGAGCGCCGGATAGGTGGCCTTCTCGCGCGCCGGGTCCATGCCGGTCTGCTTGCCGAGCACGTCGGTCTCGCCCAGCAGGTCGAGGATGTCGTCGCGTATCTGGAAGGCCAGCCCGATGCATTCGGCATAGCGCGACAGGGCCTCGCGCTCCTCCTCGCGCCAGCCGGTCGCGCACAGCAGCCCGAGGAGGGTGGCGGCGCGGATCAAGGCGCCGGTCTTGC